>JAHIZR010000402.1 GCA_018814465.1 bacterium
TCGAGCGGACGGACCGCGCCGCTTTCCGGTTCATAGTCCGGCGCTCCAAAGTCAAGCTTGTAGTTGGGAAGCATATCGTTGTCCGTATCGATTGCGTACAGGATATGACCGCCATGCGGTGCGTCTTCCGGACGAACCATGACCTGCGCGATCCCGAACAGCTCGATTCAGACCGGCTCGACGCCGCAATCATTATTATGATGCCAGCCGCCGCCATGCCCGCCATGGCCATGGAAAGGTTCGCGCCAGAATTCGCCGTTCAGTTCCCACACAATTACCAAAGGAGGATCGGTGTAGCCCATCAGCCCGCCGGCTACCGTGATTGCATCTCCGTCCGCCGGACGAGCGTTGCCATTCTCCGGATCATACCAATAAGGACCGAAATTCAAACGGTAATCCGCAATCGCGTCATCGTCGACATCCAGATAATAGAAGGTTCTGGTGCATAGTGAATCTTCGATCACTTCCAGCATCGCAACACCCGATAACTCGATTCGCGTCAATGAATCGCCATGATGCTCACCGTGCCCAGCAGGTCCGCCATGATGTCCCGAAGTATCATGATCCATGATTTCCAGCACAAGGTTCACATGTGTTGTCTGTCCTTCAATAACTTCGATTACTTCCGTATCATGACCCGCAAACCGAAGCATTGCCATGATAGTATACGTTTCAGCCGGAACATCTTCGAATGAAAATGCGCCGGTTTCATCGGTTTCTGTATTAAAAAACATGCCCGGCCGGGGGGGATGACCGGGGTTGCCGCCGTTACCGTTATGGCCGGCGAGCGAAACCATAGCCTCGACTGCGGGAGTTCCGTCACTCAACATGACGGTTCCGGTTACGCTCCCCATCTGGGCGAACACTGATGTTGAAATCAGCAGCATCATTGCTGAGAGTAGGAATAGACGGGTCTTGTTCATTTGCGTTCCTTTGAAAGAAAGAATAATTCTAAGCATAATATGTTCATTGTCTGCGATCCTATTGGGCAATTGATATGCCACTCATACTAACTCGATATGAGAACAGCGGTTCCGTTAGTTCTTTTAAAACGCTTCACACTATTAATAGTAATCGCAGTGCCCACGGAAGCGCATGCGGTGCGCAGGCTACCAGTTCACTTGGAAGACTAACCTGTCCTTTGCTGGAAGTAAGAAGAACGATAGTTCATGCTCTTCTCCAGCAAGTGGCTGATGGAAACAGGCAAGATCAATTTGAGAAGCAAAGTATACGGCTCCGCTCAACAGCCCGTATTTCCAAGCTGTTTTATAGTCATTGTTATAATCATCATAAGCTCGCGCCATCGCGCTCCGTTCGGTCTGCGCAAGATAGAAAGCTCGCGAATCCGAGGTCTTGTCCAATTGATCGATTAAGAGATACAGCGTTGCGGCTTGCGCGGCCAGATAGACAGTTCCCCGCAGGTTCCCTTCTCGCAGCTGCCCGGCTCCGGGAAGAATCAGATTCAATATGTGCGAGCTGGGACGAGCTCCGCGATATATCTTCTTCTCCGGTTCCGCCTGCACACTCTGCAGAGCGGCTTTCACATCATCAAACACCACGCGAAACTTCGGGCTGATCATGACCGGGTCCAGCGTGAGATTGGGATCGATCGCCAGCGCTTCCCTGAAATACTGGCGAGCGTCCGTCTCCCGGTCCAGCATAATCATTGCGAATCCCGCCGTTGTCTTCATCGAAGCAAACTCGGCGTCCGTCAACTCACCCTGCTCGTTCCCCAACCGCAGCATGATCAACTCAACCTGCTCAAACTCACCCGCGGCAAACAACGAGTCGATCTCTTGTTTCAAATCCGTCTGCGCGTTTCCTGAAACAGTGATCGCCAGTATCACGATGACACATAAAATCAGCCGGCGCACCGCTTCCGCGGTCGGAGTGATGTTCTTAAATTTGGATTTCATTGACCCGATCTCTTGGCGGGGAGGACGGCTAACTCGGACTTGTTCAGATCGATCATAAGCTGTATCGTCTCGCCGGCGAAGACCGTAATACTGTCTGTCAGCGGCGCTAAAGCCGGATGGGTAACATATAACTTGTGGGATCCCGGCAGCAGGTAAACGGGATCGGCTAAGGGGGAGGTGCCGCGATGCTCATCGTCAATATAGATCTCGCCCCACGGGATTACGCGCAGCTCGATATCGGCGACAAAGTCGGTCAGCAAAAAGTGAATGTTGGATGTCGAATCCGCTATCGTTCGCTTGTTCATTATGACGGGAAAGGCAGGATTCTGAAATGTGAATTCATGTTCGCCGGCCGCCAGCCGTAATACTGATTTCAAGGGCGTTGTTCCGATGCGCTGACCGTTTATCAGA
>JAHIZR010000403.1 GCA_018814465.1 bacterium
ACAACGTGCCCTTGACGTCCTTCTGCATATGCCGTTTGCGGAATTCTTGATAGACGGTTGATTCCCAACCGTCCTTTAAGCTCACTTGATTGAGATCCGCAACCGTCAGATTGTTTTCGTAGTCCACACAACAAGTCGTCAAATAGCCTTCCCACGTCACATGCGCGCGATTGAACAGCATCGAGCAGGGCAGCGGTGTATTCATCGAGTTGGTCGGACCGACCGCGCCCGTATCATTGAAGAATGCGATATCGTCCACGACATCGCCCAACAGTCCCCGCAGCAACTCCTGCTCATCCTTGTTCTCTTTGGTCACAACACAGGTCACTAAGATCTTCATCGAACTCTGCAGTTGCTTCCGACGTTCTGCGATAAGCTTCACCATGCTGATCACATGCTCGAATTCCTTGCGGCCATGAATCTTCGCATACGTTACTGCTGTTCCCGCGTTGATTGAAAACTTGATGCTGTCCAGTTTCGCTTCGAACAGCCGTTCCACCCGTTCCGGCGTCAGTTTCCCACCATTCGTCGAAAAGTAAACGTAAGTAAAGCCCGTTTCCTTCGCCAGTTTGATATAGTCGAACAGATGCGAATTCACCAGCGGCTCGCCTGTGGTAGAAAGTCCCAATTCCCTTGCACCGGCATCATAGGCTTCGCGGATGATTCGCTGCATCAGCTCATGATCGATCATCCCGATCTTACGCTTCATGTTCCGGTTGTAGCAGAATGTGCAGCGATGATTGCAGGCGTTGCTGAGTTCCACCATGATATTCTTCGGAAACGATGGAAGCGCCGTCAGAGGCACGTCCGACTCCTGTCTCGCTACGCGTTCCAAAAGGATGCTTTCTGTCGAACAGTCGGACGGACTTTCTTCTTTATATACAGTCTGCAGGTTTACAGGTTTCATCGATTGCGCCTTCCTTTCGTCATGGTCGTCATCTCGTCTTGCAGTGTTAGCCGCCCGAGATGCTCCTTCAAGTAATCGGCTGATCCATGCCTGCCGGATGTCCGGTAGCTTTCGATCTGCTTTTCCATTACACCTTGCGGGGAGATGCCTTCAAGTTTGCTTGATGCATACATATCTCCGGCGATGCGAAGCATCATTCGCATCTCTTCGCAGCTTCTCTTCTCTTCTATTCCCCAGTAGCGGTCAACAAGTTCCTGCTGTTTCGCAGAGATCGTATCCGTCCATACCGAGAAAGCTTCTTCGACTTCCCGGAACTGCGGACTTGAGTATTCTCCCGCATCGAAGTCACGCTGAATATCGCTCGGTTGATCCGCTGTCACATCCTTCGGCTGCTGACAAGCGATTACATGCGGACGGTGCAGTGCAACACACAAGCCGATATGTGTCCCGCAGACATTGGAAGTCACTACAGTCGCACATTCGAGAATGCTCCGCAGGCGCGGCAAAAACAGAGGATCGAACATATGTCCCGCCGTCACGCATTCGAATCCCGCTGCACGATACGGAACATCCCGTCCCAACAGCACATCTTTCCAGTACAGGCAAACTCGCACGCTGTCGAACTCCCGGCCCGCGCGCTCCAGATAACGGCAATAGCTTTCAATATCGTACTGCGCCGTGATATGATGCGTCGAGTGGCTCGGCATCACCAGCAGCGACTTGCCCAACCGCTTCCGTTCGCTGTCCAGTGCTTCGAAGCTTAACGCATTCGGCGCATACAGGATCATCGGTCCGATCGCGAAGATTGCCTTCTTGGTGCGCTTCCGTAAAGGCGCAAACCGCAGCGGCGACGTGACCAGCATCGCCGGCAGATCGCATTGCAGCTCCACTTCCCAGGCATAATCATTGAAGAACAGCGCGTGTTCGATGGACGCCTTCAGACTATCTTCACGGGACAAGCCGCAGTACTGCTTCAACAGTGCCGCGTGTCCATAAAAATCATTCGGCATGAACAACTCCGACGTCAGCAGCTCGCGATCCTTCGCCAGCTCCGCAAGATTCGTAAACGGATGATAAGCTCGTGCGTGCTCTGTCTGTCGCGGACGAACAACGCCGGGATGGTTCTTGAGTTCGATCATACCGACTGTGCTTCTATGATTTTACTGTCAGCCTTCTGAGATTGCTCGTCCCAGATATTCTGCTTTACCCACTCGCCGTTTTCCTTGCGCCAGACGCGCGGATCGCGGAACGTGTCGCATACCAGGTCGAACTCCGCTTCCGTCATATTCGCATATCTCAGCCACCGTTCCAGATCGCGGCGCGGTTTGACATGATCGTACTTTCGCACCATCTCGATCCCCTGCTCGCGGGTCATGAGTCCGGCGCGAATATCTTTGCAGGCGTGATCCGTGCCCCGTCCATACCCGACCTTCACAAACTTCAGATAATCGTGTATGCCGTTTTCGTGCATATCATCTATATTGGACATCCGGCGATAGGTACGTTCGAACGGCACTTCCGCCTCCTTCCAGCCGTATTCTTTTTTGACGATCTCGACATGTTCGTTGGCGTTCCAGTTCACGAAATTACTCAGATATATCCCGCGTACTTCCGCATCATCGATCTCGTCATCGCTCGGATATTGCGCCCACAGCAAATCCTTCGCGGTCAGTCCCTCTTTTAATTCGGGACGACCGAGCTTTTCCAGTCCTTCATCCGTGAAATTGTACCAGTCGTAGCCGCGCAGTGCGTGCTCGCGCCGGTACTTCGCCGTGAACTCCACGAAATCATTGTATGAGAACATCCCGCCCAGATCCATGAAACCATGCTCACCCCACATCATCAGCGGCACTTTGTAGCGCACCGCCACCTGTATCGGAGTCGAAAAGATTCCGCAGTGTGCGTGCCAGTTCATGTCTCCCTGCAGATAGAAGCCGATGCGGTTCATCTTGATTAGTGCTCGCTCGCTGGGCCGCACGATGATATGATCGCAGTCAAAAACCTTCCGCATCCGCCGCAGATTGTATTCGCCCTCCGGCAGATAGTTATTCCCATGATAAGTCACTAACAGCGGCTTCAGTCCCAGAATTTTTGTCGCGACATGAACCTGAAAATAGCTGTCTTTCCCGCCACTGACCGGAATCACGATATCGTAGTTGCTGCCCGACCGATAGCCCTCCACTAAATCCTTCAATACTTCCAGTCGCGCTGACCAGTCAATCTGCTGCGTCTGATCATGCACCCGGCAGCCTGTGCAAACACCGTTTTCATCAAATGTTAGAGGAGTAGCCGCGACACTGGGATAGACACAACGGGTACAATACTGCATAGAGGGGAGCCTTTCGGTCGGAGTCCTTAGGAGTACGGCAAAACCGGGCGACCCCACCCTCTTCTATAAGGAGGAGCCGCCAGCTTAAACCATTTCGTTAACTTTATATTAACAACTATATAAAGCTCTGACTTCCCAAGTATCTCAATCAGATATTCGGGAATCCAGCTTATTCTTAGCAAGAATTACGCCGCTTGCTATGACATTGCGAATAGCAGGTTAATGTCCCTTTGTAGTCGTCTGATATCGCGAGCTAAACAATTGAATTATTTAATAATAGGAACATAATTGAATCTGTCCTCCGAGAATTTCTGATAGGCAGTTTTTGATCCATAACTGAAGCTTCATCCTTTCATAACATTTGCTAATTCATGTTGTTGCAAACTGGAGCCTGATTTGCTTTAGAGAAAGTGACTAATCTGCTCGGAGCATTATGACTAAAATCGCTGTGATTGATTACGGAATGGGCAACGTACGTTCGGTCTGCAACGCCATCGAAGCCATCGGCAGCGAGGCTTCCGTTGCTCAGAATCCAACCGATCTCGAACATGCTCACGGCATCATCCTCCCCGGCGTTGGAGCGTTCGGTGACGGTATCCGGAATCTCCGTGAACGCGGATGGGACACCGCTCTTGAACAGCAGGTTATCAATCATGGCAAGCCCTTCTTGGGAATTTGTCTGGGGATGCAGTTGCTTGCCGAAACCGGAAATGAACACGGACAGCACGCGGGACTCGGTTGGCTGAAAGGCTCTGTCCGTCGTCTCCCGAACGGTCACGGCTTGCGCATCCCGCATATCGGATGGAATGATATTCAACTCACCGGCCCGCATAAACTCTTCGACGGCATCGAGAGCGGAGCGTGCTTCTATTTCATGCACAGTTTCGTGCTGCAGCCGGAGAATTCATCGCTGGTGGCAGCCGAATGCGAATACGGCAGCAAGTTTACCGCCGCAATCAGCCGCGACAATTTCTTCGCCACGCAATTCCATCCGGAGAAAAGTCAAAAAGCCGGTCTCCAACTGCTGCGCAACTTCTTAAGTGAGGTTACCCAGCATGCTTAGAAACCGGCTGATACCTGTATTGCTGCTGCAGAACGGTTTACTGGTCCGCAGCGAGAAATTCTCGATTCATCAGGTGATCGGGAATCCGCTGGAAGAGGTGGAGCGGTTCAATGAGTGGAATGTGGATGAGTTGATCTATCTCGACATCACACCCGACAACACCAACTACTCGCATCGCGATGACCATCGCGTCAAGATTCCGTCCGATCCGCTGGCGATTCTCGATGCGGTGAGCAAGACCTGCTTCATGCCGCTGACTTTCGGCGGCGGGATTCGCAAGCTTGAAGATATTCGAGCGAGGATTGTTAGAGGCGCGGATAAGGTGTCATTGAACACTGAGGCTTACAACAGACCTGAATTCGTAACCGAGGCGGCGAAAAGCTTCGGCAGTCAGGCGATTGCGGTGAGTATTGATGCGGGATTAAATGAGGCAGGTGACTATCGAGTCGTGATTGAAGGCGGGAAGCGTTGGACGACGCGCGATCCGGTGGAGTGGGCGCATGAATTGGAGGAGCGTGGCGCGGGGGAGATTCTCTTGCAGAATTTGGAGCGGGACGGCGCAGGCACCGGCTATGATCTGGAGTTGATTCATCGCGTCGCGTCCAAACTTTCGATTCCGGTGATCGCCTGCAGCGGTGTGGGGATGTGGGAGCACTACGCGAAAGGAATCGAAGCCGGAGCATCAGCCGTCGCCGCAGCAAATATCTGGCATTTTCAGGAGCTCACCGACCGTCGCGGCAAACGCGCCCTCGCGAAAGCAGGTGTGCCAGTAAGGCTCTGAGAATTGATACCGACGAATTAAGCACGTTCCGAAGACTCGCAATGACGAGTCTTTTTTTATCAACTGCCTTTCAGTCTGTCTTTATAGTAGCCCGCTTTCACAGTCATGGGATTGCCGATGACTAAGGAGTAAGGCGGAATCCGCACCGGATTGACAACCGTTGCGGCGGCGATGACCGAATGATGGCCGATATGTGCTCCGGGCTTAATCACGACATGTGTGCCGACAAAAACACTGTGCTCGAGGATAATCGGTTTGCGAATTATCTCGTCCGTGAGTCCGATGCAGCGTTCGTGGCTGTCCGCACAATTAATGGAGACAAAGGGAGCAATGTCACAGTTGTCGCCAATCTTTATCGTGCAGTCTTTCGCGTTGACAAGAGTGAAGAAACCGATATAAACATTCTCGCCGATTTCCGGTTCACCGCGAATCCAAACCAGCGGGTGATACGGATTCGGTTCGAAGTCGATACACTTTAAAAGCTCTTTTTTAAAGGTGTCATCCATGAATGATTCTCACATACTTGAAGAGAATGAATTGTTTACTGCCGTGCCATCATTCCGCTTTCAGTTTTTCAATTTAAGGCTCTTCGTGATGAAGAGCCTGTTTTGTCATAGCTGCTTTTGCTGAACCGTATCAGGAATCCGCGTTCCACAATGCATCAACGGAAAGATAGCGCTCGCCTGTGTCATAGCAAAAAGTGAGCACAGTGCTTCCGTCGGGGATACTCTTAAGCTTCTGTGCGACCGCGGCGAGCGAAGCGCCGGTGGAGACTCCGACCAAAACGCCTTCTTCCTTCGCCATGCGACGAACGTAATTAAACGCATCCTCATTTGCGACCTTAATTACTTCATCAATGTGCTGACGGCGCAAGATCTTCGGCACAAAGCCGGCACCAATACCTTGCAGCGGATGAGGACCGGGAGCCCCGCCGCTGAGTACCGGCGATGCTTCCGGTTCCACAGCAAAAACCCTCATCTTCGGGAAATTCTTCTTCAACACCTCTCCACAACCGGAGATGTGACCGCCGGTGCCGACACCTGTGATGAGATAATCCAAACCATCCGGGAAATCGCGCAAAATCTCTGCGGCAGTAGTCTTAATATGAATTTCCGTGTTGGCTTCGTTTTCAAACTGCTGCGGCATCCAAGCATTCGGATTTTCGGCGAGCATTTCAATGGCGCGGCTTATCGCACCCGGCATCCCCTTTTCCTTGGGAGTGAGTGCAAGCTTCGCACCATAGGCAGCCATGATCTTACGACGCTCGATCGACATCGATTCCGGCATTACCAAAATGAGCTGATAACCTTTGACCGCCGCGACCATCGCCAGCCCAATGCCGGTATTGCCTGACGTCGGTTCAATGATGGTCATTCCGGATTTAAGAACACCGCGAGATTCAGCGTCTTCGATCATAGCGAGCGCGATACGGTCTTTAATACTGGCGCCGGGATTGGCGCGCTCCAGCTTTACCCACACTGAGACTTTATCGCCGAACAAGCGATTGATTCTCAGATGGGGTGTGCTGCCGATGGTTTCAAGTACGTTTTTTACTTTCATCAATATTCCTTACTTTAACTTCACTTCTATGATATACTGTTGAATAAGGGGGAACACTACTGGTTAGCCAGACGTTGCCGCCGACGACGCTGTCGTGGCCGATGACGGTTTCACCGCCGAGGATGGTCGCATTGGAGTAAACAACGACATTATCTTCGATGGTTGGATGTCTTTTAACGGAAGCCAAGGTCTTCTGCACACTGAGCGCGCCGAGAGTGACTCCCTGATATAGTTTTACATTCTTGCCGATGTCAGTCGTTTCGCCGATGACGACGCCCGTGCCGTGATCAATACAGAAAGACTCGCCGATGCGAGCGCCGGGATGAATATCGATTCCGGTAAACTGGTGCGCGATTTCCGTCAGCAAGCGAGGAAAGATCGGCACCATCAGTTCTTCGAAGCGATGCGCGATACGGTAAATCGCCGTGGCATAGAAGCTGGGATAAGCAACAACAACTTCTTCGAGGTTCTTTGCCGCCGGGTCGCCGGAGAAAATCGCTTTGGCATCGCCGACCATCTTGCGAAAGATTTCAGGAAGCGTGGGCATGAAGGCTTCGATGATATCCCCGCACGAACAATTCATACGGGATTCCATGAAGGTTAGAATCTCGCCGAGCTGGATCTCAATCCCAGCCAGATTCAAAGGCAAGGATGACGAATGGAGAGTACTCTCCTCACGAAAATGAGGAAACATCAGCGCCAATGTCGAATTCGCGAAATAGCGAATCTGATGCCGAGTCGGGAGCGTTCCGTGCGGAACTTCGCCG
>JAHIZR010000046.1 GCA_018814465.1 bacterium
CACACCTCGGGTATTACCTCGTACTTTGAAGAAGATGTCAATCCGGATTACGAATCCGTATGGCGCGACTATCCCACCTATCGAATGCAGACTCCGCGAGACTTTCTGCCGTTGTTTCGCGAGAAGCCGATGAAATTCAAGCCCGGCGACCGATTCGATTACAATGATGGCGGGTATATATTGCTGGGGCTTGTGATTGAAGCGCTATCGGGAAAGAGCTTTCATGAGTTCGTGGAAACAAATGTTCTGCGTCGCGCCGGAATGAACGATTCAGGATTCTTTCGTTCGGATCAATTGCCTGCGCGCACGGCTGTTTCCTATATTCGCAATCCCGATGGTTCGCTGCGCTCGAATGTGTTCGCTGTGCCGATTATCGGCGCGCCGGACGGAGGAGCCTATGTAACGGCGGCTGATATGGATAAATTCTGGCGCGGGCTGTTGAGCAATCAGTTGCTTGGAGAGCCAATGACCAGCCGGGTGCTCGCGCCTCAAGTCGAGACCAAGCTCGAGCCACCTGAATCGTTTTATGGTCTTGGAGTGTGGATTAACGGTGAACCGAATGAGATTCCCTCGTATTTCGTGACCGGATTCGATCCGGGAGTGGCTTTCAATTCAACTTACTATCCGGAGCAAGATGTGATTCTCACGATCTTAGGCAACACGGATCGCGCAACGTGGCCGGTGCTAAGGAGTTTGGAGCAGGCGCTGAAGTTGTGAAGCTATCCTCACAACGGATAGGATGAAAATAAGCAGACAGCATCGGATGATATTGCCTGCTTCGTGTATCAAGCGGGGGCGGACAGTGATTTGAGGGCGAGTCGGTTGCGAGTATCCAATACCACAAGAGGATTTCAGGCAATCAGCACGGCGACGCTGCCCCTCACGATGGAGGGTGGTGGATGATATTATTTTTCGAGGCACCGATATTTTATGGAAGCCGTTGCGATAAATTCCTGAGGTGGAAGGTCAATATTCTGATATATATAAAGATAAAAGAAGGGAATATGCTGTTCTGTCATGCAATGTCACGTGATTCATAGTGTGGATTGGTTCTTGCGGTTAGAATTTAGATACATTCATTGGCAGGAATTTGTTGACAAACGGGAACATAGTTGTTACTTTAGTAATGGTGCAACATGTCCGACCGCTATTGACCCCTTGAAACAGAATTGCCCGATGAACAATGATGTCGAATGGATTGGAGAAACCCTTTATCATGAAAAGCAAATTGATCCGCAGTTTTTTACTGTTATTCGTTGTTACGCTGCTGACCACAACCGCGCAGGCCCAGGTGAGCGCAGGCGGCACACCGCCGAGTCAGAGTTTAGCGAATTTGTCCGCGCCGCCGACGGCCGCGATGGCAAAGATCGATGTGAATGATTATATCGCCGAGGACAAGCTGCAGCCGAAAGATGTGCCGCCGCGCTTCGGAGTGCCATTCGATGTTTCGCTGAATCTGAAGAACTCGGGAGTATGGACGGACTTGCCGGGGGGAGACAGGTTATGGAGACTGCGGATCGAATCAGAGGGAGCGTATTCGATTAATCTGATCTATGACCG
The DNA here is from genome assembly GCA_018814465.1 of bacterium. GTDB lineage: Bacteria > Electryoneota > RPQS01 > RPQS01 > RPQS01 > JAHIZR01. The sequence goes on from JAHIZR010000046.1 coordinate 1,561, forward strand.
ATTTTATATGCCGGAAGGCGGCAAGTTCTTTTTGTATAACGATAATTACCGCTATGTGATCGGCGCGTTCACGGATTATAATAACAAAGAGACCGGCATGTTCTCGACGCAGCCGGTGCCGGACGATGCGATCACGCTGGAGTATCTGGAACCGGCCAGCGCGCGCGGCGAAGGCGAGATCTCGCTGATGACAGTGGTGCATGCTTACCGGAATATGTTCGGCTATCGCGACAGCAACAACCTGGATGATTTCGGCGAGAGCGGTTCCTGCAACAACAATGTCGCGTGTGATACCGAATGGGACGATGAAGAGCGGGGGGTCGTGGTACTGCTGACATCGGGCGGTTACCGTTATTGTTCCGGTTCATTGATCAATAATGTGAATGAGGATGCGACGCCATACATCCTGACGGCGAATCATTGCAGTCCGGGGAATACGGATATCGCGATGTTCAACTACAAGAGTCCGAACTGCTCGCCGACGACGGACGGTCCGACCTATCAAACGGTTTCGAGCGGCACGCAGCGGTTCACGACCTCGACAAGTAGTTCATCGGACTGCTTCCTCTGGGAGCTGTCGGTAGACGTGCCGACCTCCTATAATCCCTATTTCAACGGCTGGAATGCAAATAACAGCGCGGCCAGTTCGGCGGTGGGCATTCACCATCCGAGCTGTGACGTGATGAAAATATCTTGGGAGAATGCGGCGCTGACGAGTACGGAGTATCTCAGTAATACCGTAAATTCCAGTCAGGACCACTGGCGAGTTGCGGATTGGGATGACGGAACAACCGAGGGCGGTTCTTCCGGCTCGCCGCTGTTCGATCCGAATCATCGGATCGTCGGTCAGCTTCACGGCGGTTATGCGGCTTGCGGCAATAATGAGTCAGACTGGTACGGGAAACTATCTTACTCCATGACATCGGGTTTGCGGAGCTGGCTGGATCCCTCCAATACCGGCGTGATGACACTGGACGGCTACGATCCGAACACGGCATCGCCAACCATCACCGTGACGAGTCCGAATACGGCGGTGACGTGGCTGGTCGGCAGTGCTTATTCGATTACCTGGACATCATCGGGGCTTTCCGAGAATGTTCAGATTCATATCAATCGAACCTATCCCGGCGGAGCTTGGGAAACGATTACCTCCAACACGGCAAACGATGGCTCTTACAGCTGGACGGTAACGGGAGGTGTGACATCGAGCGCGCGGATTCGTGTCCGCGGAGTGACCTCAACGACGGTGAGCGATGAATCCGATGTGAATTTCACAATCGCCGAGCGGACGATTACCGTGACCAATCCGAATACGGCGGTGACGTGGTATGCGGGCGACTCGCAGACAATTCAATGGAGTTCTCAGTATATTACGGGTAATGTCGTAATCGAACTGAATCGGAGCTATTCGGGCGGAGTATGGGATACGCTTGCCGCGAGCACCACTAACGACGGAAGTTTCGCTTGGGTTGTGGAGACACCAACGAGCTCCAGCGCGCGCGTTCGAATTTCAAGTCTAAGCTATCCGACAGTCAGCGATGTATCGAATACTAACTTTACGATCGCGGAGCGGACGATTACGGTCACGAATCCAAACACGGCACTGACATGGGTCGTAGATGCGGATGAATTTATCGAATGGACATCGTCCAATGTTACAGGCAATGTGAAAATCGAGCTCAATCGAGATTATCCGGGCAGCACATGGGAAACAATCATTGCCACTACGACTAACGACGGATCCTACGAATGGTCAGTGACATCGCCCTTGACTACAACCGCTCGTATTCGGGTAACCAGCGTCACCTATCCATCGGTCAGCGATATTTCTGACACAGATTTCTCGATTGCCCAGCGCGCCATCACGGTGACTTCTCCCAACACGGCGGTATCGTGGTATTCGGGAGACTCGCATGATATTACATGGACGTCGTCGAATATCACGGGCAATGTTTCGATTGAGCTTAACCGCGACTATTCCGAAGGCACATGGGAAACGATCACTTCCAGCACAGCGGACGACGGCACATATGCGTGGACAGTAACCCTGCCGGCGACTTCAACAGCGCGGATTCGCGTGACGAGTCTCACTTATCTGACGGTGAGCGATGTTTCGGATGCGAATTTCTCGATCATCAACTCGAACGATCCGCCGGCGATTGCGCATGATCGGCTGGATGATCAGAATTTTTATCCGTTCGATGTGACGGCGTATGTCACAGACGATGCTGCCGGATTTGTGGCGCGGCTGTTTACGCGAGAAGCCGGGACGGCGGATTATGATTCCGTGGAACTGGCTCCGACTTACAATGGTGATGAGTATGCCGTGGCTATTCTCAAACCGGTCGGTGCTTATGAATACTTTCTGCGCGTAATTGATGCCGAAGGTTTAACCGACGAGACGTCGCTGAATGCGTTCACCGTACAGGACTTCTTCGGTCTGGAACAGGTATATGACGACGGCGGCGCGGAAGCGAGTCAGTGGTCGGAAACGGCGGATATGAAATGGGCGGTGAAGTTCGACGCAGGCGAAGAAGACTATGTGCTTAGCAATATTCACATCGGTGTGTCGACGGAGAAGCCAACAAGCGATTATTCGGATCTCGTGGTATCCATCTATCTGGCGGACGGCTTAGACGGTCTGCCGGGTACACAGGTGGCGATGAAGAGTGTCGGCAGTCTGGGGAACGTGATTGGCGGAGTGCCGACCACGCAGGATAATTTCGTGGATGTGGTCTTCCTCGACGCGGCCAATGAACCGCTGGTGCTGACGGATGATTTTTATGTTGCGGTTGAGAATTCCGACGGCATCCATTTCGACGCTTTCCTGCTTGACGAAAACGGCACACTGGCCGGACGGTCATTCGTCTATAATTCGTGCGAAGACTTATGGATCGACGAGACGTCCGCGCACGAATCGGCGCGACCGGGGAACCGGATGATTCGGGTGTCCGGATTCTCACTGATACCGCCGGTGATCGTGGTCAGTCTGGCGGGAACGGATATCCGGCTTGACTGGGAAGACACAGGCGCGCCTTATTATCATGTTTACAGCGCGCTGAATGCGGACGGGCCGTTCACAACTTTAGAAGGCACCGCAACCACGAACAGCTTTGTTGATATCGATCCGCTGGCGGACGAACTCAAGTTTTATGTTGTGCGGTCTTCGATGCAGCCGTAGCGCTAAACGAGAAACAATGAAAAAAGCCGGTCCCAAGGGGTCGGCTTTTTTGTTGAATAACCCGCCACCCCGGAGGGTGGTGGATATTAATCATCGGTTACCTGCCCGGACGGACGCGCTCCGGATCGGCGAGGTAGAACTCGCTGCGACGGTCGGCGATCAGATCGTTGAAAGGATTAACCCGCTTATCATCCGCTGCGGCGGGATTGATCTCGGCGACGAGGCAAGAGGAGTGCGATTCATCACCGAAAGCCAGCATGTCACCCAACTGGGAGAGAATTTGTGAGCGGCCTGTGAACTTGATCACTCGTTCGTCGCGTTCCTCGCGTCCGACACGATTTGCGGTAACAGCGAAGACACGGTTCTCCAGCGTACGCGTGCGCATGCTCTGCTGGCAATAGGGCATGACAAGATTCGTGGGATGAGCAATTACCTGCGCGCCCTTCAGCATGAGGGTGCGGGCCACTTCGGGGTAGATCCAGTCGTAGCAGATCATCATCCCGACGCGAGCCTTGCCGATATCATAAACCGCAAGGGGGCGGTCGCCGGGATCGAACCGCAGCTTCTCACGGTCGAAGAGGTGCAGCTTGCGGTAGGCGCCGATGAGCCCATCGGGTCCGACAATGATGCAGGAGTTGAAGACTTCGTCGCGATCGCGTTCAGCGAGGCCAATCACAGCATGGCAATTCAGATCGCGGCAGAGCTTGTGCAGCCATTGTGTGGATTCGCCGTCGGGGATTTCCTCGGCGAGTTCGCGCGCTTCCTTGCGGTCTTTGAATTCATATCCGGTCAGAGCGAGTTCGGGCATGACCCAGAGATCGGCTTCGTGACCATGAATCAGTGCTTCGATTTCTTTTTGGTTAGCCTGCTTGTCACCGAAGACCGGATTAGTTTGGACCGCGCCGACGCGGAGGAGGTTTGATGATTCTGTCATGAGTAGTTGAATTGATAAGTTCCGGCCGGGTTGCGCACTTCAACGGACTCATGAGTTGAATTGACACAGTGCTTAGCCCGGCTCGGCGGGTAAGTTCCTGTCACCCGGGAGCCTGTCCTGACGAAGGAAGGAACGGGCGCCTCGGCGGAACAAGATCGCGCCCTGATCCCATTTCTCTTCGAGTAAATGGAGGTGAGATTATCAGTTAATCATTCCGGCAATGAAGTCCTGCAGTTCCGACGGGCTGCGGAGTGTCCATTTATGGCGAGCCTGAATGGTCATTAGCGTATTCGGATAGGGGTATTCGTCGCCGCTGATGTCGCCGGCTTGCAGAACGACGACTTCGCCCGCGTTAACCATGACATGATCTTGTGAACCTCCGGAAGCGGGCGGATCTCTGCGAATCCATGCGCTCGAAACAACTTTATAATTGCCCGGGGGAACGTTCAGCACGAGTCCGGCCTGCAAGTCAGCCAGCGGGACAATGGGAAGCCGGTCGGTCGGTTCCTTGCCTTCGAGCTGAATCTGCGTCATCCACTGGGTGCGTTCAAAGTTGTTAGGTTTGGGATGCGTGACGAGCACGGCGCCTTTTCCATACTCGAGTACGACGTTGGTGACACCGGAGGGCGACTGGGCGCTTGCGGAGCTTTTCTCTTCCTGCTTGCCGCAGCCAATGAGAAGAATCAGGCAGGAGACAAGCAAGAGATTAAGGGAACGGAACATGAACATCGACTTGGTTATGTTAAGAAACGGTATGCTTAGTAGTAGTATCCGCTGTCAGACGAACCAGATTGAGAAAACAGGAATCCCGTGAAATTGTAGGCAATGCCGACCGATATTTCGAATCCTTTGCCTTCGGAATCATAGGTGTTGTTATCGGGAGCAGAGCTCTTTGATTGAGACCAATCCAATCTTAAATAAGTAGAGGTTCGATTCTCAATATAATAGTCAAGGCGAGCATCCACGGAGAGCGTCCAACGGTTAAAAGGAGTATTGTTGTGATTTCCGGGGTCATCCTGATGGGGATCACTGAGAACGCGATAATGCGAAAGGGTGCCTGCGGCTCTCCAGCGATCAGCAATTTCATAATAGGCGGAAGCTTGTGTTTGCAGCGAGAAGCCATCGTCTTCCGGTTGAACGTACCTATAGAAAACCGTCGTGAAATTGAATTGCCATTCCAGGTTCAAGGGACAGTACCAAGCGGCCTCTAAGCCGATGCTCAGATTATCACTGAACTCTTTGCTGTCATCTTCGTAAATCCCGGAAGTGTCCACGCCGCTGGAGTCCGGCGACGTATAGTGAACGAAATCCCTGTTTGCGTAATTGCGCTCACTGTAGCGGTGACTGTCTCTGAGGACCGGACCGATTGTATAGCCGGCTCTGCGAACCACCCATGTACGTCCGTTGATTTCTTCATCCATGCGAAACAGCGAATAAGAATCAAAGGCTTGTGCATTAAAAGCGGGGTCTTCCGCTAAAGCGGCTTCGATATCGCGCCAGAAGAAGCGTTCCGGTCGTTCATATTGAAAGGAATACTCCTTCCTGTCATAGAACAGTCCGGCGAGTCGTTGCAGAGTCTGCGGACTCAGTGTGCCGGAGAGTACGCCTTCGTCAAGCAGGCGCTGTTCAAGGATGCGCACTTTATATATTGTGGTAGCATCACGGACACGGCCATAGACGATGCCGCACTTCGCTCCGGCATGGCGATAAGCATCTTCGCTGATATATTCATCGGTGTGAGTGTAATCCACTCCGCCGCTGCTCCACTTGCCGGTGTGCGTACTCTGGTATTTACTCGAAGACAAACCGCCGGAAGCACTGGCAGAAATTCCAACAGGTATGCCGGTCGGATAATACCATCCATTCCAGGAGAGATTGATGGATTCATTGGGGTAGCTGCGAACATCTTCTCCGGTCGTGTTATCTTCGGTATTATCGAAGTTCGACTCATCGCGATCTCGCGAGAGCGAAGCGCGGAAATCGATACGTGAGCGGAAAGAATCGGAGTCCTTCAGCCAAAAGATCTCTCCGTAGGCGCCGCCGCGAATATAGCTGTGTTTGCTGACGCCGTGGTGATAATCACTTTGGCCCCAACTATAGCCGCCCCATGCTTGGACAGCGGAAGCGAATACGTAGTGATCGGGAATGCGGAAGTTTTTAAAACTTTCATCTGCCGCTAAGGAACAAGAAACCGTGAGCATGATGCTGAGCATCAGAAGGCGCGTAGTCATGGTAAG
>JAHIZR010000404.1 GCA_018814465.1 bacterium
TCGCGAATCTCCGGGTCTATCGAGCGAAATCCCATCTTGTAATAAAACCAGAACGAGCCGGACTGCAAGCCCTCCTTATTATTGTCGCCGCCCATCTGATATTTGCGCGCCACCAGCCACGGCGAGCCTGCCATCGCATAACAGACGCGCGCGGTCTGCGCGTAAATCCACGCCGCGTCCCCGCCCCGAAACGTATCAAATATATTGATTGCGATCTCGATCCGCTGGGCGTGCATCCCCCCGCCGCCGTAACCGATGGGTACGCCGTTTTTCACCAATAAAAATCCCAAACCTGTTTCGAGCGGCAGGCGGTATTCCGGAATCATAAACCAGAGCAGCAGGCGCATGCCGCGTCCCACCGGTATATCATAGAACTCATCGGGATTGGCCCGTGTCGCTCCGTAGTATTCGCGCAGCCGCACCAGCAACGCCCCATGTACCAGATCAAGCAGCTCGCGCCCGCGCTGAGGCTTCACGGTCGGACCGATATAAAGCGGCTTGGTGACTTCGCGAGCGACGTTCAGCTGCTTGCGCGCTGCTTGAGGATTCCACAAATAGAGCTCTTTGGGCGGATGATCCTCGACCAGCGAGCGCGAAGGCGCGGGCGGTATCAGCTCATAACTCAGATCCAGCAGCAGCGAGTCATAAACCGGCCACAATGATTGCTTCGAGAAGGTTTCTTCGAGCCGCTTCAACAGCCATTGCAGCGCGGAATACTTTCCGCGAGCGGCTTCCAGATAATCCTGCATGGAGATATCAGGCGCGTCGATCGCATCGCCTTCGGAAGCTTCCATAATAATCGGCAGCATGTTCTCCAGACCTTCGTTGCCGTTCTCGCTAAGCAGATCCCAGTCGAGCTCGATCTTCTTTCCGATTTTGCTGATCAGCCATTTCGCGTTCGGAAATTCGTAGGCATAGGTCATCTTCGTGCCGACGATGCCGCTCAAATCAAGCTGCGAGCGCGAGTAGTCATCGAGCGCATTTATACGTTCGGTAAACCGCAGCAATTCGTCTTCACAAAAATGACGAATCGCCTTCGACAACGGATAAGCTTTGTAGAAGAGCAAATGCTCATGATAGTCCATCAGTCGCGACGGCGAGAGTGAATGCTTGGCGACCTGCTTAAGCAAAGCAAGTGTTCGCGCAGCATCGGGACGAGTGCGCAGTTCTTGCAACAGTAACGAAACAGACATCAATCACTCCTGTAAGATTCCTTCGAGAAAAGCCGGTCACGTTGTTTACGGACCGGCTTTTCATATACAAAGCTCAAAGCATTGTCAAGCAGTTATTCTGCCTTCTTTGCCTTTTTTCTTCTCGGAGCTTTTTTCTTGGTGACTTTCTTAGCTGCTTTCTTCTTAGTAGCTTTTTTCTTGGTCGCCTTCTTCTTAGTAGCTTTCTTCTTAGTGGCTTTCTTCTTGGTCGCCTTCTTAGCTACTTTCTTCTTGGTGGCTTTCTTCTTAGTCGCCTTTTTCTTGGTGACTTTCTTAGCTACTTTCTTCTTGGTAGCTTTCTTCTTGGTCGCCTTCTTCTTCGTGGCTTTCTTAGCTACTTTCTTCTTGGTAGCTTTCTTCTTGGTAACCTTCTTCTTGGTTGCCTTCTTCTTTGGACTCATTCGGATTTCTCCTTGAGGTATGCTTACAGGGCAGAGACTCGTTCGAGAACAATGATAGAATCATGGTGCCGAAAAGTCCTACGCTGCCCAATTAACCGCAAACTTTTCGGTCTGGACCGAGCAGATTCGTGCGGCGAATCTATTCGGTAGTGGAATCGGATTTAGATGATCGCGGTTCCTATTTATATCTTGTCCATATCGGACGGGATATCGTTCACGAACGCGGCGCCGAAAAAAGAATAATTCGGCCTCCGGCTTACTCAAGCGCTGACCGGAAAGTTGGTTCAGATCAGCCGAAATGGATTCCGCAACAGGAATCCTGACTTACACATTTACCCCTCTATAAAGTCGTCTAAAGTGCTTGTCGCTACTTACGGAGCAACTTTCGGGCCGATTTGCTTGAATCTTAACCACATCTGGCCCGAAAAAGCCGTGTAAAGTCACCAAATTGTCCACCAAACCAAACACGAAGAGCGGTTCCTAAGTTAAACTTTCAAAAGAGCTTGGGTATCTCTGAAAGCAATCTCACAAGGTCCGCTCACAACACATCATCACAATTTTTTCATTCTACAGATTTCGCATACAAAATTTAACGAATTCGACCGCAAGATACTCTCCTTTGAGAATTATCTTGCCTGAATTTCGCAATTCTTATCGGGTCATTGTGCTTTCATCCTGCGAAATCTATCCCCACATCAAGAAATGCGCTTCTTTTTCTCCGCACGTTTCGCTTTTTTCTCGCGTTTCATCTGCTCGCGCAGCGCGCTTTCCTTGCGGGCGGCATCTTCCTCTTTGCATTCTAAAAGATCCGTCAGATAGCCGAGGGTCTCGCGCCGTTCCAGAGCCTTTTGAATCAAATCGTACTGCTGCACGGTAAAGAGGGCATGCACCATCGGAGCGAAGAACAGCATGGCCTGCGATCCGACGAAGTTCAGCGGTCGAACGGATTCCAGAAACAGGATTGCCGGCGCGGTCAGCCGCTTTTTTACGACCAAGGAGGCAAGCCGGTCAAACAGTTCGATCTGCTCTCGAGTCAGATAGCCGGGAGGCATCGGAGCGTTCATGAAGAGGCATCCCGGTTCGTTGTCGAGTCCGCTAAAACCGCCGGACGGATGCGACTCAGGAGGAATTCCCTGACCTCCTCCTTTCCGATTCCGGGATAGGGAAGGAAGATGCCTCGATAGTTTTCCAGCCGCGACGTCCGTCGAAACGGTGAAAGAAAAAAACCGTTTGCTTCACAATCGACTCGGCGAATTTCCGATAACATCTTCCGCTTCACTGGAATGATTCGGAAGATCTCCAACTCGGTTTCACTCAGACGATAGCGCGTCGGCAATACGAAACTGTGCAATGCCGCGAGTAAAAACACGAGTGAAAAAAATACCCAGAAGAGCTCCTGAAAACTGAACCAAACGATGCAGAGAGTCGCGGCGACTGCGATAATAAAGACGGCTCGCCGTCGCGGAAAGTCGACGATGGGATGCACACTCCATTCAAAGATCACGTCGGAATCTTTCATGATCGAACTACTCCGACTCGCAACTTGAGAAAATATATAACATGAATTTTTAAAACGCAATACCTTAGCCGAAAAAAATTTCTAATGCGCGTCCAGCCAATTTGAGCCGTTTCCGACCTCAACGGTGATGGGAATCGAGAGCAGAAGCGCGTTCTTCATCTCTTCCTGAATCATTTCGGAGAGCGTCTCGATTTCATCGGCTGGAGACTCGAAAACCAACTCATCATGAACCTGAAGCAGCATGCGGGCGGAAAAATTTTCCCCTTTTAGCCGCTTTGCGATGGCAATCATCGCGAGCTTGATCATGTCCGCGGCGCTCCCCTGAACCGGTGTATTGATCGCTGTTCGTTCCGCGAATTCTCTGAGTTGACGATTCTGATTTTGAATGTCCGGAATGGTCCTCCGGCGCCCGCGCATTGTCTCTACGTACCCGTTTTCACGGCACTTCTCGATGGTTGAGCGCATGAACTCGGCGACGCCCGGATAGAGTTTGAAGTAGTTTTTACGGAATTCGTTTGCAGCATGCCGGGGAATGCCGAGTTCCTGCGCGAGTCCGAAATCCGTCTGTCCGTAGATAATGCCGAAGTTCACGGTCTTGGCCGCGCGCCGCATGTCCGCGTCGACATTTTCAACACTCGTATTGAACATGCGAGCCGCAGTCTCGCGATGAATATCGGCGTCGCGGCGGAACGCATCAAGCAGATTCTCGTCTTCCGAAAGATGCGCCATGATCCGAAGCTCGATTTGGCTGTAGTCCGCACTCACGAGCTTCCAACTTGGCTCGCCGGGAATGAATGCCTCTCTTATTTTTCTGCCGATCTCGGTTCGGATCGGAATATTCTGAAGATTGGGATTGTTGGAAGAAAGCCGTCCGGTTGCCGCGATGGTCTGTGAGAACGTTGTATGCAGCCGGCCGGTATGCGGATGCACGAGGGCGGGCAGCGCATCGACATAAGTGCTCTTTAGTTTGGACAGCGTGCGGTAGTCGAGCAGCTTCAGCGGCAGCTCATGCAGTTCGGCCAGCGAGGTTAGCGTGTCCACATCGGTCGAGGGTCCGGTCTTGGTTTTCTTGCGGACCGGCAGATGCAGTTTATCGAACAGAATCGCCGCGAGTTGTTTGGGAGAATTCAGATTGAATTCCTCCCCGGCGGCGGCGTAACACTCCTTGATCAACCGTTCCAGGTCGCGATCCAGCTCGGCGCTCATCTCACGCAGAAAGCCGACATCAAGCTTGATTCCGCAGAACTCCATTTGCCGTAAAACCGGCAGCAGGGGAATCTCGATTTCGTTCAGAATCTTCTGTTGCGTATCCAGCAATCCTGACAGTTTGTTGGTCAGCCGCAGCGCGTAATCGGCATCCTCGCAGGCATATTCGGTGATGCGATCCAGTTCGACATCGAGCATGGAAAGCTGACCCTTTCCCTTGCCGATCAGATCCGATGTGGGAATCTTGGGGAGGCTCAGATACTCGTTCGAGAGCGCGTCGATACCCAGCGTGCGGCTGCCGGGATTAATCAGATAAGCCGCCAACATCGTGTCAAAGACGACTCCTCGAACTTCGATTCCATAGGTTGCGATCACCTGCATATCATATTTGATATTCTGACCGGTTTTGGGTATGCTCACATCCTCAAGCAGCGGCTGCACAATGGATAAGAACAGCGCAGTTTTATCATCGACCGGCTCGCCGAAGCGCGTGCAGCCATCTGTGAGACTCCGCTCACCTTCGAAGTGTTCCATCGAGACATAATAAGCCGTTCCCTCCTCAACCGCGAGACTTGATCCGACGAGTTCAGCCTGCATCGGATCGATTGAGGTGGTCTCCAGATCCCAGGACAGCAGCGGCTTTTGTTTCATCCACTGTTTCACCAGCTTGCGAAGTTCGGCCTCACCGGTGAGGGCGATGTAGTTGCGTTTTTCCGAGGATGAGTTGGCAGTCGAAGCGTTATTTGAAGTACCGCTCAGGCGATTCAGGATGCGATCAAGTTCAAGCTCACTCAGAATTCTGGCGAGTTCGGAATTGAAAATCGGCTTGTAGGCAAAATCTTCCGCATTGAACGTGGCCGGTGCATCGAGCGGGATGGTGACGAGCTCGCGCGAGAGCCGAGCCGTTTCCGCATGTTCGAGCAGGTTGTCCCGCAGTTTCGATTTCTTCATCGTCTCGGCGGCGGAGAGGACAGCCTCCAAGCCTCCATATTCCTGCACGAGCTTGACGGCGGTTTTCGGGCCGATGCCGGAGACTCCGGGCACATTGTCAGAGGTGTCTCCCATCAGCGCGAGCACGTCAATCACTTGTTCGGGAGGCACACCGAACTTCTCCTCGACCTCTTGCGGACCGAGGATCAGAATATTGTCTGCTTTCGGATTGTAGAGTTTTATTTTGTCGGTGACGAGCTGCTGAAAATCTTTATCGCCGGTGACCATGAAGACTTTGAAGTCCTCTTTGGCGGCTTGATGCGCGAGGGTTCCGATCAGATCATCCGCTTCCCAGCCCGCTTCGGCAAGCAGCGGCAATCCGGTCGCGCGCAGCACTTGATCGAGCCGTCCCAGTTGTCCGACCAAGTCATCGGGCATCTTCTCGCGCGTCGCTTTGTACTTCGGATAGCGTTTATGCCGGAAGGTGGGTTCCTTGGTATCGAAAACAATGGCAAGATGTGTGGGCTGTTCGCGTTCGATCAGCGAAATCAGCATATTCATGAAGCCGTAGATCGCCGAGGTAATCTCGCCGCGGCTGTTGACCAGCGGATTCTTGATGAACGCGAA
>JAHIZR010000405.1 GCA_018814465.1 bacterium
AGATCTGTTGAAGTTGAGGATTTAACTAAACACAAGATGGATTCTGAGCAGTTTATCATTGAACAAAAAGATGCTGATTTGGTAAATAATGCGAACCTCGAAAAACGCAAAGTATGTGCTGTTGGAACTACTTCGATGCGAGCTATTGAATCGGCAGTTTCTGCTGGAAGAGAATTAAAAGCAGCCAATGATTGGACGAGCAAATTTATTTTCCCGCCATACGAATTCAGCATTGCCAATAGCATGATTACCAACTTCCATACCCCTGAATCCACTTTATTGATGATGGTGTCGGCATTTGGTGGATATGAGCATGTAATGAAAGCTTATGAAGTTGCTGTGAAAGAGAAATATCGCTTCTACAGCTATGGTGATGCGATGTTGATTATTTGATTTTCTCGGTCCTGATTCCGGCGGCGGGGTCCGGCGAACGGCTGGGCTCCTCGATGTCAAAGGCACTGATCGAGATCGGCGGCGAAGCGATGTTCCTCCGGGCCGCAAAGCCGTTTCTTCGCTTCGCCGGCTGTCAGGAAGTCGTTATCGCCGCGCCCGCGCGGGACCTAAGCGAATTCGAGCAGCATGCTCAGCGGCTTGCTGATCCGCGAGTCCGTGTGATTCCCGGAGGAGCAACCCGGCAGGAATCGGTCGAACGGGCTCTGGAGGCCTCATCAAAGACCTGTGACGCGTTGCTTGTGCATGATGCGGCGCGTCCCTTTATTACCGACTCACTCATCGCATCTGTGCTGGACGGTTTGCGAGACTGTTCAGCTTCTCTTCCCGGACTTCCGCTGAAAGATACGATCAAGCTCGTTGAGGATGAAGGCGAATTCGTGGAGCATACGTTGCCGCGCGACCGGCTTTATGCGGCTCAGACTCCACAGGCGATTCGCGCCGAGCTGTTCAGAGAAGCGCATTCACTGGCCTTGAATGACCGTTGGACAGCGACGGATGATGTTGCCTTGATTGAGCATTATCATCTGGGCAATGTCCGGATAGTACCGGGTTCGGAAGGCAACTTCAAAATTACCACACCGGAGGACTTGCGTCGCGCGCAGCAGCTTGTCGCACAGGCATCCGGATCTTAGCTAATGAAATTGAATAACGAATAATTATCACAGGGTTCATGAGGACAATCTTATGAACCCTGTTGTGCATTTGAAAACCCTGCAGGATTATGGACATTCGAATCGGAATAGGTATTGACGCGCATCGTCTGGTTGAAGGAGTGCCGCTGTGGCTGGGCGGAGTGGAGATTCCCGGCAGTCATGGTCTGGAAGCTCATTCGGACGGCGATGTGATTTCTCATGCGATCCTCGATGCGCTGCTGGGCGCGGCGGATTTAGGCGACAAAGGCGTGCTCTTTCCGTCGTCGGACGACACGTACAAAAACATCCGCTCGACACAACTGCTGCATGCGTCCATGGCGAAACTGCGCGCCGCCGGATTTGCGATAGGCAACATCGATGTGAGCGTGATGTGCGAGGATCCGAAGCTTGAGCCGCACATTCAAAGCATGAAGCATACGCTGGCGCGCGCGATGAGTATTCAGCCGGAACAGATCTCGATCAAGGGCACGACACTGGAGCGGATGGGCTTCACCGGGCGCAGGGAAGGGATTGCTGCGCTTGCCGTTGCTCTGTTGAAGAAACTCCTATGACAGCTTCTCTGATTCGCACTCGTTATGCTCCCAGTCCGACCGGCTATCTGCATGTCGGCGGACTGCGCACCGCTCTCTATAACTACCTGTTCGCGAAAAAAGCGGGCGGCAAGATTATCCTGCGCGTGGAGGATACGGATCGCACACGGCTTGTCGAAGACGCCGTCCCGAATTTTATAGATATTTTCAACTGGCTGGGAATCGAATTCGATGAGGGTCCGCGGATCGGCGGCGAATATGGTCCTTATGTGCAATCTGAGCGGTTGGAGCTTTATCGCGAGCACCTTCGGCAGCTTGCCGATCAGGGACTTGCCTATCCCTGTTTCTGTTCAGCGGAGCGGCTGCAGCAGATGCGGGACACGCAGATCAAATCCGGTCAGCCTCCGATGTATGACCGTGCCTGCCGCAATCTGAGTGCGGAAGAATCCGCACGGAGAATCGCTCAGGGCGAGGCTCACGTCTGGCGGATGGCGGTGCCGGACAAGCAGCTTGTGGAAGTGCAGGACTTGATTCGCGGCGATGTTTCCTTCGAGTCCTCTACGATCGACGATCAGGTTTTATTGAAGTCCGACGGCTATCCGACCTATCACCTTGCGAATGTCATCGACGATCATAGGATGAAAATCTCGCATGTCATTCGCGGGGAAGAGTGGCTGCCGTCGACTCCCAAGCATGTCCTGCTCTATAAGTTTTTCAATTGGGATCTGCCGCGGTTTGCTCATTTGCCCCTGCTGCTGAATCCGGATCGCAGTAAGATGTCGAAGCGGTCGGGGGATGTAGCTGTGGAGGACTATCGACGCAAAGGCACGCTCCCTGATGCGTTGATAAACTTCGTTGCTCTTCTGGGCTGGCATCCTTCGGATGACCGCGAGATATTCTCGCTTGCCGAACTGGTCAGCGAGTTTTCGCTCGAGCGCGTGAATAAAGCCGGAGCGGTGTTCGACACGACCAAACTGGCTTGGATGAATGCCGAGTATATCAAGCGGGAATCGGATGAGGAATTGACTTCACACATTTTGCCGCTCATTTCTGAGTCTGCAAAATCCGAGCTGTCAGAACGTCTCGAATTCACGGTAGCAACTCTGCGTGGCGGAACGGAAGCTTACCAGTCACTCGCGGATCGGATCTCTGAGCTGGCTGCCCCGCTGGGTGAAACGGATGCGGAGATGATGGCTCTGTTGGAGTCAGCGGAAGCTGCCTCGTTTCTGAAGGAATTCACAGCGGGGATCGAAGCAATCCCGGCGGACACATGGAATCGCTTTGAGAATCTGGCGGACTCGTTTAAAGAACTTGCAAAGGCATCCGGTAAGTCATACGGCATGAAAGGGAAAACGCTTTGGATGACGCTGCGCGCGGCCCTGACCGGGCAGCCGCACGGTCCCGAACTTCCCAAATTGATCGGCATCTGGGGTCGAGCGAGAACACTGCAGCAGCTTAACACTGCTGTGCACTATGCTTCACAGGCTATTTCGGAGTAAGTTATGAAGCTGCTCGTTTTATGCGGCGGTGAATCCGTTGAGCGCAATGTTTCCCTGGCGTCCGGGAACTCGGTGGCGGACTGGCTGCTCGAAGCCGGTCACGCTGTGGTCAAGTACGATCCGGAGCGTCCCGGAATCCTCTATGACGGATCCGAACACTTAGGCGGTCCGGAAATCGGCTTAACCGCTCCTGCGGAAAATCTGAGTCATGGCTTTGATACGTCGCGCATTAAGGGATTGATTGAAGCCATCGAAACCGTTCAGCCCGATCTTGTCTACCCGATTCTGCATGGCGGCTACGGTGAAGACGGCACGGTTCAGTCTGTACTTGAATGGATCGGTATTCCCTATGTCGGGAGCGGTCCGCTGGCTTGTCAGATCGCCATGAATAAAGAGATAACCCGCCGCATTTTACGCGATCTTAAAATCCCTATCGCTGAGGGTTTCCCCGTTCCGAAAGAACATGCAGTGGACGCCGTCTGGGTCGCGCGAAGAGTGTCGGAGAACTTTGGCTATCCCGCAGTTTTCAAACCGGTCAAGGGCGGTTCGACCGTCGGTTTGACAATCATACGGTCAGCCGAAGAGATTAAAGCCGCACTCGAGTTAATCGCATCCATTGAGGATCTGCCTCTGATCGAGCGATATTTCTCCGGCCGGGAAATGACCGCGACGGTGGTTGACGGCAAGTGCTATCCGCTGATCGAGATTCGCTCGAAACAGGGATTCTACGACTACGCGAACAAATATTCTCCGGGACGGGTTGAGTATGTCTGTCCGGTGGAACTACCGCAAGCCTTTCAGCAGGAAATTCAGACTGCCGCGGTGGATGCATACAATGCCCTCGGTTGTGAAGGCTGCGCGCGCATCGATTTTCTGGTGTCGAGCAGTGACTTCATCTGTCTCGAAGTGAATACGATTCCGGGTATGACGGCTGAATTCGGACTGGTTCCGAAGGCGGCGAAAGCCTACGGTAAAACTCCGGTGAAGCTGGTTCAGAAATTAGTTGATGGGGCGATGCGGCGAGCTCACTTATCTGCAACTCATCAAGAGTAAGCGTGTGAATCCAACGGGCGATAAAAAGGCTGCTTCGCTTGAGGATCATAACTGGTTCATGCGGCTTGCGCTCGAGGAAGCCGTAAAAGGCCGGGGCTATACCAGCCCGAATCCGTTAGTGGGCGCGGTTGCGGTCAAGGACGGCGCGGTATTGGCGACTTCCTATCACCGCAAATATGGTGATTTGCATGCGGAAGTTGCTCTGCTGAAAAAACTCACGCCCGCACAAGCGAAGGGCGCGACAATCTA
>JAHIZR010000406.1 GCA_018814465.1 bacterium
AAACTCCGAGAGTACAGGGAAGAGGGCATAACGGTGGATTAACTGCGTAACAAAAGACTCACTATTTACAGAGAGCCTCCAAGAATGGAGGCTCTTTCTGTAAAAAAACAACACATGGGATGGAAATCGGAGTGAGTCTTTTTACGCATATATTAATATTCTGTAACTATTTTAATTTTCTGTCTCTACTCCCTTGACAATACGAGATAAAGGCCTAGATTTATCTAACAGAAAGCCCATGATGCTCGGCCGAGACAGGGATTTTGTCAGCCAACAATTAAACAAGGGAGGTTGTCATGAAGACAACTAAAAGATCAATCGTAATGGGGATTCTTACCATTGCGATGCTGAGTTTCTTACTGCTTTCGATTCCGGCAGAAGCGTACCAGAATACTCATACATTGACGCAAAACGATTCCGTTTCTACGCAATTACCATCCTACCTTGGAGGTGTTACTCTTTACTTGCATGGTAAGGCGCCAACGGGTCACCTGAGAACGAGGGTCAATTATGATAATTTTTTCAATGCAGCAGTTTGCCAGGTATGGAACGGTGATTGTTGTGAGGATCAAGGATCATTCCCTGTTGGACAAACCTATTATCATACAACTGTCGTGACAGGCTATCAATCGGGTACGGGAATCGGAATGGTCACGGATCAGATTAAAGCCAAGCTGACAGAATGTGACGAACAGCAACACGATTAGCAAATGAATCGGTTGAAGCAAGCAAATATTGTTTCGCTGTTTGTATTGTTGACTGCTTCTGCTATTCAGGCAGTCACTCATGAAGTCTATCCGGATAGTGGCCTGACCATTCAGGCCACTATCCTTGCTGCTTCGAACGGCGACTCGGTCATCATTCACGACGGTGAATATGCAGAATCTGTTGTCGTCTATGGACGCGGTTTATTCATTGGCAGTGGATTTATTCGTGATGGCGACTCGACGCATATCGCAAATACGATCATTCATGCCGATACGACCCGTCAAGACACGATGAGCTGCTTTATCTATGCATATGGCGAGCATCCGCGAAGCAAATTGTGCGGTTTGACTCTCTCCAATGGCCGAGGTACCTATTCAACAGTAACCGACCACATCATAGGCGGCGGAGTCTATATCTACGACAGCAGCATCCAGATTGAATCCTGTGTTATTCAGAACTGCTCGGCTTTCTTAGGCGGAGGAGTTGCAATTCGGGGCAGGGAATCGCATCCGGAAATCCAGAGAATTGAAGATTGCGTATTTACCGGCTGTTCGTCAACAGGAGCCGGAGGAGGGATTCAAGCGCGCCTATGCAGCTTGGTCGTAGACGCGTGTGTGTTTGAAAATAATCGTTGCGAAGATTGGGGAGGCGGCGCAGATGTAACATCGTCCTTTGCCATATTTGCGAACTCGACGATGGTGGCATGCAGCGCGCTCTCCATCGGCGGGCTGTCTTATTGTGGCAATCGCGGTGCAGTGGAGAATTGCACTTTCATCAGGAATACCGATAATGGAGACTATGCTCACTTCGAGATCGTAGACTCCGATGCGACTGTTTCCGGGTGCTATTTCGGTGAAACTCCTTTGCATACGAACTCTGTTTCACTCTCGAACAGGGACGAGCCGTTGAGATTTTTTGGCAATGTTGTCGAGAATTGTATAAACATATCCGGATACGCCGGAGCGATAAACTTTGCTATGCACACCGACGGCGAGTTTGCTTATAATGTTGTTCGGAACAACCGCGGACATGTCGGATGTGTTCTCTATGTCATGCAAGGATCAACCATTGAGATTCACCACAATGTAATTGAGAATAACATATCCGATGATCCTGAGTTGCCGTCTGTTTTATTTGCAATCAATGAAGCCATACCGACCTTGGACTCCAATATCATACGGAACAACTCGGGACAAACGATGCTTTATCATTGGTGGCAACCGCATGTGATTGACGCGCGCAACAACTGGTGGGGGCATGAATCCGGACCGTATCATCCAACACTAAATCCGGAAGGGCAAGGAGATACTCTCTATTCCGATATGGTAGATTTTATCCCGTGGCTGTCCGCACCGCCGGATACGACGATGCCAACGAATAGTGTTGATCGCAAGCGACCGCAAGTGCCGGGGATGTGGCAAATCATGAACCTCTATCCAAATCCCTTCAACAGCGAGTTCGCGATTGTACTGGCGGGTTTCACCAGATCCGATTTCAGTTTACGGTTGTATGATATTCTCGGACGGGAAGCAGCTGTGATTCAGGAAGGCGCGCTGACGGGAGGACGATTCTCTTTCCGTGTCCCACCGGAATTGGCGAGCGGAGTTTATTTCCTGCGCGCGTCGGACCGGAGTCAGGTTGATACCCGTAAGGTGATTTTCCTGAAATAATCCTCTCTATAACATCCTACTCACGAACCCGATGAGCACTGTGTCATCGGATTTTTTATGTACTTTCGTGTGCCCTCTCCCATAACTTCCGATATAGCAACTTCTACCGATCCTTCAAGAATTTTTTACCCCTCGATGCGGAAAAATTGCGTCAAACACTTCACGGTTGGGTAAAACAGACTATATGTATCTTCATTAATATTAACAACTAAAATGTTAGAACAATTCCAGAATTAAAGTTTGAGCAACACAGGCACGATAATTGTTCTTATGGTCTGGTGTTAAAAAGCCAAAAGGGAAGCTCCACATGGAAATCGATCCCCTCTTCGCAGGAATGAACGCCAGCACCACCGGCATGACCGCGCAACGAAAACGCATGAACGCGATTGCCGAAAATCTGGCCAATGCCGAAACCACCCGCACCGCTACCGGCGAACCCTATCGCCGTAAGCAAGCGGTCTTCAATGAAAAAATTGATTTCGATTCCGCACTGATCTCAGCTGTCAATAACAAGCTGCAGAGAACGGATACTTATCACATTCCGGGTCAGGATCAGGAATCCGCCCGCATGCGTATGGCCGGAGTGGAAGCGAATATCGTCGAAGACCAGTCCGATTTCCAACTGGTCTACGACCCTGAGCATCCCGATGCCGATGAAGACGGCGTGGTACGCATGCCGAATGTGGACATTGTGAAGGAGATGACCGAACTGATTGCCGCGTCGCGCGCCTTCGAGGCCAATGTCACCGCTTTCAATGCGACCAAGGGTATGATGAAAAAAGCGCTGGAGCTGTAATCCTTGAAAGTTAATCCGCTATTAACTCCCTATCGTCCGGTGCCGCCGCAATATCTGCCGCCGGTTTCACCGAAAACAAGTCCGGAGACGGTTCACAAAACCTCCAAGTCCGAGTCGGTTGACACAAAGCGACTCACCGCGGAGGAAAAGCTCCGGCAAGCGATAGAAGAGAAGCAGGTCATGCTGCACGAAGCCGGAGTGGACGGCATTCCGCGCGCTCCGGAATTAGGCAAGCTTTTAGATTTGAGGGCATAATCATGTCAGCTACTGATGCATTCAAACAACTGCCATCCATCGGCAGCCCCTTCAAGATTCCGGAATCGAATCCGCTAACTAAGAAATCGGATTCGAGCTTCGGAGACACACTGGGTAAGTTCATTTCCGATGTCAATAAAACGCAGGTCGATGCGGCGGATAAAACCATGAAATTCGCAAGCGGCGAAATCACGGATATCCACGAAGTCATGGCGGCCTCCGAAGAAGCAACCATCTCATTGATGCTGCTGCTCGAAATGCGCAAAAAAGCGCTCGAAGGCTATCAGGAGTTGATGAGAACTCCTGTCTAACTCGATTACATTCCTCTTTAGATAGGTCAGATTAAGTCACATGGCCACACTCTTTCAACCCATTCTTGAACTCTGGCAGCGCCTGACTCTCGGACAGCGCGCGGGACTGATTCTTACCATTGGAATCGTCGCTGCGGTTGTCGCGGGCGCGGTATCCTATACGACGCGCCCGGTGATGACCACGCTTTACACCGGACTTGATCAAAAAGATGCTGCGGCGGTAGTTGATGGACTGCGCGATCAGGATGTCCCCTACGAAGTCAGTTCCGACGGCTCTACGATTAAAGTTCCGAAGGAATCCGTAAATTCCCTGCGGCTCAATTTTGCGGATCTGGGACTGCCTCACTCCGGCGAAATCGGCTATGAGCTGTTCGATAAACCGATGCTGGGCATGACGGACTTCGTGCAGAAGATGAATTTCCACCGCGCGCTGGAAGGCGAAATTGCCCGCACCCTGATGGAACTCGATGCTGTCGAAGGAGCTCGCGTTCATCTGGTTTTGCCGACCCAGAGATTGTTCCGTGAAGACAACAAACCCGCGACCGCATCGGTTGTTCTGCAACTGAAGGGCGGTGCATCGCTTTCCCAAAGACAGGTGCAGGCGATTGCCAATATGACTGCCTATTCAGTGGAAGGACTGGAAACGGAGTATATCACGATTGTTGATTCTCATGGCAATCTGCTTACCAGCAATGCCCGCGATGATATGGCGGGCTTGTCTTCCACGCAACTGGAAGTCCAGAACAGCATCGAAACCAACCTTGAGCGCAAAGCGCTCACACTGCTTGAAGATGTGCTCGGACCCGGCAAAGCCCGCGTTAAAGTGACCGCTAAACTCAACTGGGATCGCAGTGAGCGCACTACCGAAAACTATGATCCGGAGCAGGTTGCAACGCTCAGCGAAGAAGTTCAAACGGTTGAAGGCGGTGAGAACGGCAATACCGAGAAAATCGTCACCAACTATAACGTCCCGAGAACGGTCGAAAAATACGTTCCTGAAACAGGGAATATCGAACGCATCTGGGGTTCCGTACTGATCGATGGAGAATACGAAGAAACACAAGCGGAAGACGGTACGGTTACAAAAGCCTATAAAGAGAGAAGCGCCGAAGAACTCGCAAAGTTCCAGACACTCGTTGCCGGCGCAATCGGCATCGATCCCACTCGCCAGGATGAGTTGACCGTGCTGTCCTTCCAATTTACCGAACCTGAATCCGAACAGCTTGCCCCAACCGGCGGCGGTCTGATGACCATGCTGCCGAAGATTCTTGAAAAAGTCGTGCTGGCTGTCATTATTATTCTGATCTTTCTGCTGGCCAAAAGCCTTCTCGGAAAGCTCAGCGAACGTGTTCCCGCGCTTCCCGGATCCGCAATGACAACCGCAGCGGGGCTCCCCGCGGGAGCGTCCGCAATTACAGGGGGAGCAGGCGGAGCCCATCTTCCCACCGGATCATCCGTTCCCGCATTAAGCGAGGGGCAAGCCGCATCTCATCCAATCGGCGTTCCGGGAGGTCAAGTAGTTGTTGAAGAACAGAATTCAGGCGGCCCTAAGGTGACCTTCCGCAGAAAAGATCAGAATATAGTCATTGATGAAGAGGGGCCCAGCGTCGAGACACTGAAGCACCAGGAACTGGTTCGCCGTACAACAAAATATATCGAAGAAAACCCGGAAAATGCGGCCCAGATCATGAGAAGCTGGATCATGGAAGTGAGTTCCTAAATTGAACTGTTGTTGTTCGGACTACAAGAGATCGGATAGAAAATGAGCGGTCCAAAACCAAACGCATTCAATAGACTGAGTAGTCTCCAAAAGGCAGCCGTTGTTCTGATCAGTGTCGGCGCTGATGCGTCGGCTGCTCTCTATAAAGAGCTGGATCAGCAGGAGATCGAAGACATCACCCGTGAGATGCTGAGACTTCGAAACGTCGAACCTGATGTCGTTCACGACGTGATAGAAGAATTCTATAATATGATGACGGCCCAGGATTATGTTGCCGTCGGCGGGTTGAAGTATGCGGAAGATATTCTTCGAAAAGCCTTGGGCGAGGAAAGATCGGTGGAAATCATTCGCCGTATCGAAAGAATGATCAAGGTGAAAGGCTTTAACGTTCTGAAGAATGTCGATCCGAATCAATTGCTGGCATTCATTCAGAAGGAACATCCACAGACTATTGCTTTTGTGCTGTCGCAGCTCCAACCACAGCAAAGTGCGGCCATTCTTCAGGATTTGCCGCCGGATTTACAGGCTGATGTGGTGCACCGATATGCGAACATGGAGCGAGTGGCTCCGGAGACGATTTCTTCGGTCGAAAAGGTGCTCGAGTCACGCATCGACTTCACCCAATCATCCAGCAAGCTGGGCGGTGTCAGGGCGGCGGCGGAAATCCTGAATATGATCGGCCAATCGTCTGAACGAACGATTCTCTCGAAAATCAATGAGCGTTCACCGGAACTTGCAACTGAAATTAAGAATCTCATGTTCGTCTTCGAAGACATTGTGCAGCTGGATGACCGTTCGATTCAGCGCGTACTGAAAGAAGTCGATAACAAGGAACTCGCGTTGGCTCTTAAGCATGTCAGCCCGGATGTGAAAGCGCGTGTCCTAAAAAATATGTCTGAACGTGCCGCCGATACAATTAATGAAGAAATCGAGTACATGGGTCCTGTGCGCCTGAAGGAGGTCGAAGGCGCACAGCAAGCTGTCGTTGATGCAATTCGCAGACTTGAAGAGCAAGGACAAGTTGTCATTGTCGGCGGTGTAAGCGGAGAGGTGATGGTCGAGTGATGAGTAAACAAGGTATTCAAAAAGTCATCGGCGGTGAACTCGCGCGCAGTTATAAAGGCATCGAATTTCAATCCTTCGATGTTAAACCTGTCAACTATCACAAAGATGTAGTTGAAGATTCAGAAATCACGCTGGAATCCGCGAAGCCTTCGCCAACGGCTACTCATGTTGTTCATGAGGCGGTTTCGCAGGAAGCAAACCGTTTGCGAAAAGAATATGCAGCCAAACTGAAACTAAAGCTGCATGAAGCGGAAACGGCCGCTCAAATCAATGCCTCACGTGAGTTTGAACGTGCCATCGAATTACTTTCAAATTATGCGAAACTTCTCAGCTCCGAAAAAGAAGAGCTCATATCAAAGTATGAAAAGGAAGTGGTTGATCTTGCATTCGAAATAGCCGGTAAAATTCTGGGACGCGAACTGCAGGAACGCCCTGAGTCAATTAAGGAAATCGCGCACACCGCCTTGCAGCAGGTTATCGATTGCCGAAAAATATCCGTGCGAGTGAATCCAAGCGATTTGTCTTATCTGCAGACTCTGCGAGCCGATCTGGCCGGACAACTGTCCCAGGATGCGAGCGTTGAGTTGATTAGCGATGTTTCGATTACTTCGGGAGGCTGTGTCGTTGATACCGAAAAAGGCTCACTCGATGCGAGAATCGAAAGTCAATTGGAAACGATGAAAAGCAACCTGACGACAAGGTCGGGCGGATAGTCAACAGCCATGTCTCTGATAAAAAAAACGCGGGAAGCCCTGAGCGGCGTTCCACATTATAAGGTACTGGGTCACGTCGAACGAATAAAAGGTCTCGTAATCGAATCGCGGGGACCGAAGACTTCCATGGGGCAACTGTGCAGCGTAACCACACAGAATGGCAAGCGGCTTGCTGAAGTAGTAGGATTTGACGGTCCAACAACGCTGTTGATGGCTCTGCAGGAAATGGATGGATTATCTCCCGGAGACCAAGTCGCGGCATACGGTATGCCGCTGACGATCGGACTATCCTCGCGATTGATGGGCAGAGTAATCAATGGATTGGGGCAGCCGATCGATAACGGACCGGCAATCCCGGTTAATGAATACCGTTCTTTGAATGCTGAAGCGCCTCATCCGCTCACTCGCAATCGAGTGCAGACCGCGTTGCCGGTCGGTGTGCGGGCGATTGACGGTATGCTGACTCTCGGACAGGGACAGCGCGTCGGCATCTTCGCGGGAAGCGGGGTAGGGAAGAGCATTCTGCTGGGAATGATGGCGAAGTTTACTGCCGCTGATGTCGTTGTGGTCGGCTTGATCGGCGAACGGGGACGGGAAGTGCGGGAGTTTATCGAGAAACATCTGGGAACGGAAGGACTGAAAAAAACAATCGTTGTCAGCGAGACATCCGATCGCTGGCCGCTGTTGCGCATAAAAGGAGCTCTTACCACCACAACCATCGCCGAGTACTTCCGCGATCAGGGGAAAAGGGTATTGATGCTTCTGGACAGTATAACGCGAGTCTGCCATGCCTATCGCGAAGTCGGCTTATCTTTGGGCGAACCGCCGGCGACCAGAGGTTATCCGCCTTCTGTGTTTGCCGCGCTGCCGAAACTTCTCGAACGGACGGGCAATTCCGAATGTGGAAGCATTACGGCGATCTATACGGTTCTTGTCGAAGGGGATGATATGCTTGAACCGGTAGCGGATTCAGTGAGAAGCATTCTGGACGGACATATTGTACTCTCAAGAAAACTGGCAGCGAAGAATCATTATCCGGCAATCGACATCATGAGCAGCGTCAGCCGCGTAATGCCGGATATTATTACGGCGGATCATATGAAATCGGTCACAATGCTGAAAGAATTGATGTCGGCTTATCAGGATGCCGAAGATCTAATCTCTATCGGAGCCTATGCAAAGGGATCGCGCCCGATGGTGGATAAGGCGATGGATAAATTGCCGAAAGCCGAACGAATTCTGCGACAGCATATGGACGAGCCGTCGGATATTGATCAAGCGGTTCAGCAACTGAGAGATCTGGTACAGGCAAAATGAAAAAGTTCAAGTTCAGACTGCAACGGATTCTTGATGTCCGCACCGTTCAGGAAAAAGTCAAGTTTACTTTGCTGGGACAAGAACGGATGAAACTCGAAGATGAGAAGTATAAGCTCGATCTGTTCGAGAAGGAGTCGGATTCACAGATCGAACAGATCCGCTCGGAAAAGCAGCAGCCTTTTACGGCTTGGTCGCAGCAGGCGAATACAGGATATCTGAAGCGACTGGACCGTGTGATAGAGTATCAGAAAAGCGCGGTTTCTAATCAGGAAGAGGCTGTCACTAATGCACGCGGCAGCTATGTAAAAGCACATCGCGACACGGAGTCGCTTGAAATAATGCACGAGAAAAAACTCAACGACTGGAAAGCTGAAACCATTCGTGAAGAGGGACATGCTCTTGATGAGCACGGTATGCGGATCCACAGCTCAGGAGATAACAGATGAAAAAATATATTGTATATGCCGGTATGTTTCTTGGCAGCTTTCTCGTTATCAATGTAGGTATGTATTTCGTGCTGAGTATGACTCAGCCGGAAACGGTAAATGAAACGAGTGAGCTTGCTGACTCAACAGGCACGGTTCCCGATTCCGCTGCTGTGGCTCTGCAGGACACCTCCATACAGCATGAAGCTGAACAAGCCGCTGTACCCGAGGAACCTTCCGATGAGATTGCGCAGACACTACCTGTGCAAGTACAAGATACGATACCTCAGACTGATGTCAAAGAGGAATCGGCAGCAGTCGAGCCGGCGCATTTCGAAATTACGGCGGAAGATATGTCTCTGAATCAGCAAACCATACCGCAAGAAGAAACTTCAGAGTCATATAACGAGGAACAGGCTGTTCAAGCTGCACTGTCGCAGCAGGAAACAAATGCTCCGAAGCTCGCACCAAACCAGAAGGAACTTGCGAAGCTTGCCAAACTGCTTGAAGGCATGAAACCGGCTGAAGCTGCGGCAATCGCCTCACGACTCGACATCGAGGAAATAGTCGCACTTGTTATGAAAATGAAAGATAGAAAAGCGGCGAAGATGATGGCGGAATTGCCCATATCCACGGCGGCGCTTGTTGCACAAAGAATGAGTGAACTTGTCGAACAGCAAGGAGTCAAGTCATGAAACTGAATTCACTGTTCCTGCTGACGAAACCGGCAGCAAGTGTCGCACCCGGAGGCAAAGTCGGCAAGGAGAATGTGCAAAGCTCCTTCATTAAGGTTTTGGGCGGTATATTCAAAAAGCCTCTCGCTGGGGAGGCGTTGATTAAAGCAACGAATGAAAAACCGCAGAGTCAGAATACTGCGGTTTTTGGCGCTAAAAAGGCGGTTGTGCCGGCGACTCTGGAAGCCGGCAATACCGGAGGGAAAGGCAAAATATCCTCTATAGCAGAAGCTACAGAGATATCTGTAAAGAATGGCGCAACAAAAAAAGTGAATAAAAACAGTGTTCCAACCGGCAACGCTGTACCAACTAATAAAGAAATCATCGGACAAAAACCCCATGACACTGTTGCCGGAAACCAATCCCTGAATACTACTGTTGCTGAAGACATATTGCCGCGAAGTCATAGTCAAGATAAAACAGCAGTGAGTAGTGATAATATCAGTACTAAAAAGCAAAATCACACTGAGCAAAAGATTAAGCAATTACCAATAAATACCGTTTATGATGCTAAAGGATCATCGCTGATAAACATAGTGACAAAAGCAGCAGGTAAACAATCCGAGATAAACGAGAAAGGTTCGGGAGTCTCCTCGAAGGCTGATGAAGATCAGACAAAGCAAAAGGCGGAATTACATCCGCCGACTGCGAAACAGCCAAAGGATGAGTTGGCAGTATTGAAGCCGTCTGCAAATAGTGCAGATGAAGGTGCTGATCATAAAACAGTGTCTAATGGTAATGAAGAAACATCGAAGGAAAAGGAATCCGCGCCTCAGTCTTTATCTCGCGCTGTTAGGGATGCGGCGGCTTCCTTGCTTCAATTTATTGTGCCGGGAAGCAGCGAAATTATCAATCGGATGAAAGAGCCGCAAATCAATCCTGTTCGGCAGGCGAAGCAACCAGAGTCAGCTGAGCTTAATGCTGTGAGAAATGAAAAGGGAAAGCCTAGCCCTAAGGCTACCACTTTTACTGAGAGTAATGCGTCAAATCAAAACACGGTCGCGAGAGAGCTTGGGAGCTTGCGGGTTAGTGATCGAAAGGCAACTTTAGAGAATATCGTCGGAGTTAAGAATCAAAACACTGAAATAGTTAGTAAAACGCCTCAAACGACAAGCTCAAGCGAAAGCGCGATAAAGACTGCCGTCGCTGGAAAAGCGAGCGCCGCGGAGATGGTGCGACCTGCTGTTCTCCCGGCACACAAGGAGGCGCCTCTTAGTGCATCCGATGAAACGGTGATCTCCGCTCCTTCTGTCAAGAAAACTGCAAGACGGCTCCCAAGCAACGAAGCAGCAACCCTCACGAAAGACTATACGCAGAGTATCACTGCAGATGAAAGTAGAACCAATCTTAAAAGCCGAGTAGACGGGGACACTGAATCTCCGCTGAAACGGCCGAACGAGACTCGCGAGTCCGTGCGTCAAGCAACAAATAGTGGCAAGTCGCTGAAGGAATTTGAAAGCGACAAAATGCCGGGGATGCTTCACAAAGCTACCGAAACTCACAAAACAAGCTTTGAGAATCCTTCAGAAGGATTAAGTAATACGGTTGCCCGGAAAGAGTATCCTCCAGAGGCTTCAGCTTCAATAGCAGGAAGACAAAAGAACTCTTCACATATTTCTGATAACGCTTCAATGAGAAGTCAAGTTGTTGCTGCCGAAGAAAAGAACTCTGTTAAACATTCGCAAGAGCCAATACAGGAGCCGGGGCAGACGCAGGTGCGAAAGGCTTCAGCAATAGTGGCCAGTGCGGGTTACAAGGAAAGCGAAGCACTGCCCGTTACGAATGAAGCAAAAGCGGTTGATAGTTTGCCGAAGAAAGTCCGTGTCAGCGAGAGCGTTGCGGAAATGGCAAGACCATTGTCCGAGAGTAGGCAGAGGGCATATCCGGTGAACACTCCAATTGTGGAAAGTGGTACTTCCCCCAAAAGGAGTGAGGCGAAATTGGGGCGGAGTATTCAGATAAACGAGACACAACTTTACACTCAAAAAGCTCAAACAATTAGTGAGCATCCTGCAAGTTCTCTCTCAGATAATCGAGCAAGTGATCAATCGCACCACAGCGATATGACAGAGAATTCTCCGATTTTGCCCAGTGAAAAAACACCGACCACGTACGCTAAAGACATTCGTAAATCAACAAACACATCGAGTATTGAAAATCGGAAAATCAGTGCGGTAGACAATACAGCTTCGATGACAAGCAATCTGAAGCTGGATAAGATCTCTGAGGAAGTAATTGAAAGCAATATCAGAGCACCTTCCATAATTCAATATCAAAATAAGGCGACGGTGAGTAAGACCGATGCACGCGCAGATACGGGCGGCGAAAAGGCAACGTCAGAGCAGAATAGTCTCAGTGCAGTAAAGCAAACTCAAGGAGCAGAGCGAAGATCAGGATCCGAAGACCATATAATTACGAAACCTTCTTCTGTAGCGGAAAAGACTTCGAATATTAGCAAAAAAACGGAGTCAGGCAGACCGGTCGGCCAATTTGACTCTGCCTCCGAAGCAAAAGGTTTGGCGGACTCCTCAGGTGAGATAAGGCTTGCAGTGACCGGATCTCAAAATCAGGATGCTCCGCGAATCGATGTCGGTGCAGAAAATCCAAACACTGCTGAGCGAAAAAGCATTCTGAGTTCAATTTGGACTAAATATTTGGCTCCGGCAGGGGAGAAGGCAATTCGTGTCCTGTCTTTGCCAGGCATCATCCGCTCCATCTCGAAATGGAGCGAGGATAATGTCCAGACTGTCACAACGCCCGGCCGCGAACTGAAGAACAATACGACCCGATTTGTGGAAAAAAGCGGTCAACCGACCGCACTGAAGCAGAATGCCGACAGAGCAGAAGCCGTAAAGGAAATGCCGAACCTAAGGAAGCCTGCGGTTTCAAGCGATGATACTGCACAGGCAGTTCAAAAAGAGATTCCCGCCGGTAGAATTGAAAAAGGTTCGAAAGAGATATCAGGAAAAGGCGAGTCGCGCGTTCTACGGGAAACAATCGATAGAGGATGGCCGATCGCGTCTTCATTGAACGAGTCAAAGCCTCTGGAAACGAGTGCCCCACAGGCATCAACAATGAAGCAGGGCGTGCAGGCAGTCAAGCAAGTTCATGGAGTATCTAAGCTCGCGCAGGCTTTGGAAACCACTAATACTAATGAATACCCTGTGCCTGCCAATAAAGATGTCCTAAAAACAGGTGTGATTAAGTCGTCAAATTCTGATGAGCAGATTTCATCCCCTAAGACCAGCTCGCGAATTCGCTCGCTCTGGGGAATTAAGTTCAACCATCAAAATGAAGTCCCACGCCGGAACGAAATAGTCGAAAGTAAAGTCGTCGTTCAGCAGAGCGATCCAACAGGAAAAAAAGCCGAGCCGACAAATGCAAGAATTCAGCAGGATGTGGGAGCTTTCTCTAAGCGGGCAGCAGATGCTTTATCACCCGAGTATGAATCTGTGAAGCAGACCGAGATGCCGCGATCCGCGGATTCCCCTCAAGACATAAAGCAGCCGGATCGGCTTCGGCAGTCCGCCGTGATGCCCGCAAGTTCCACAAAAGCGAGAATCCCTGATCGATCATTAGCCGCAGAGCCGGCTGAAGCCACACCTGTCCTTTCGAAAAATAAGGAGGGATCCTTGGATTCCCTCAAGGGAGACTCAAAGGAAGGTGACATTTTCAAACATGAAAACAAGCAAGCCGTGCGAAGCGAAACGGTTTCACGTGATGATACAGGCAAAGTGCGACTCACTCCCGAATTCCGTGCAAGCGCAAGCATCTCTTCCGATAGCAGAAAAGTCTCTTCAGAGGTTGTTCAGGTTCAATCTAATGCAGTCAAGAAAGCTGTCCGCAGCGAAACTGATCTTCCTCCCACCATTGAAGCTGTAAAGCGACAATCGGCATTAAAACCGGAAAGTCCTGAGTCTAAAATTACTCCTAAAGTCGAAAACTCGGGCGAAGGAATTAGGAACATCGTTTCGCAGAATGAGAAAGCGCTGGAAATGGCAGCGCCTTCCACAAACCGCGAAAGCAACGCTGCATCCAAGCTTTCCGGAAATTCGGCTATGAATACGACTACTGCCTCAAAAATGGAACAAACGAATCAGGAACAGCACCTGGCTCAAGACAATTCACGACAGCAAACCGGCAATGGACTGCCTTCGCCCGGTCTGGAAGTGCAGAGTACGGCGAATGCCGCACGCACAGACTTCACTGCTTATATTCCGCGGTTGACGGCGGAGGACATTCGTGAGTTGCAGGCGCTTGTCCAAAAAGCGCTTGAGAGTTCGCGCAATGCCGTTAATGATACAAAAGAAGTTAGATTCGAATGGCGTCAAAAAGACCTAGGTAGTATTCGCTTCATGATCTCGACAAATGATAGTGATGTCAAAGTGACAATACAAGCGGATCGGAAAGAAGTCGCCGACGCTATAGAAAAGAGTCGCTCTGTTGTCGAACGCATGATCACCGATCAAGGTCTGAGAGTCGAACGGTTTGAAGTGCAGCTTCGAGTCTCGCCCGACGCCCAGATGAATTCGAACAGCTTTTCCGATCAGCAGCCGCAGGCAAAAGAACAGGCGACTGCATCAAAGCATCCCGCTTCATCAAACAATCAGGCAACCGCTACTCCAACGAAAGAGCAGACCCCCGGACCACGAAGAAACGGACTTCACGGTGACCGGGAATGGATCGCGTAAAAGGTAATTCTTGCCTCGCCCGGCAGAAAGGATGCTATAGCATCTCTCTCCAATTCTAAACTTAAAGTAATGATGAAACAATACTTAAGGAACTGGTACAGATTGGCCCAGACTTTGCCCACTATTCAAATGTCATGAAATCGAAGCAAATGAACAGCTTGCCGGTCTGCGAGTGCGGCTCTAAAGATTTTGCAACACTCGATAGAACTCGAAATCGGTTGGGACGCTTGGAATTCCGCCTGATCTGTCGTAAATGCGGCAAATCACAAAAAGTTGGAAAATCAACCTTCGCGCTGTTCAATTACCTGTGCACACGCACGCCGTCTAAAGAATTCCTGAAAATCTATGACCTAGGATAAGATCATGCAAGTCGATCCAGTTTACACATATAATACACCGAACGCGAACCAGATCGCGTCAAGAGCGGACACGACCGATCAAGCGGACTTCCTTGCCATGCTCACGGCTCAGCTGCAAAATCAGGATCCGTTGAGCCCGCTCGAGGGCCACGAATATGCCGCTCAGCTCGCCACTTTCAGTCAGCTTCAGGAACTGGAGGAAATGAACTCGATGCTGGCCGCTTCATTGGATGCCAATCTCCTGCTGGCGCAGTCCATCAATAACAATATGGCGACAAGTCTGATCGGGAAGACAATCCGCGCGGATATTAATTCCGTAACGGTCGGTTCCAGCGGTGATGTTTCGCTTCATTATCACCTGCCCGAATCGGCTACCGAAATCTCAATCGAAATCAACGACGCAAATGGCGATGTCGTGCGCACGATAACCGTGCCTCCCACTGCTGCCGGCGATATCGACACGGTTTGGGATGGCCGCAACGATGACGGATTACGCGTTTCCGAAGGAGATTATTCCTTTAGTGTGAGCGCAGTCAA
>JAHIZR010000047.1 GCA_018814465.1 bacterium
CGATCTCGTCGAAGGTCTCGAAGTTGCGTTTCTCTCGTCCGAATAACTGCACGATGCGCATGCCGATAATGTTTTCCTGCAAGTTGCTGTTCAGCGTCGCGATCTTCTGCCGGGTGGCGCGATAGAGCACCCGCACTCGCCGCTTGAAGGAAAAGGTGATGATCAGCAGTACGGGCATCACCGAGAGCGTGATCAGCGCCAGCTTCCAGTTAATCACAAACATCACGATCATGATTCCCAGTAGCATAAACACATCGCCGAAAACCGCCACGATGCCCGAACCGAACAGCTCATTCAGCGCCTGAATGTCCGTGGTCACTCTGGTCATCAGCCTGCCGACGGGATTGCGGTCAAAATAAGGAATGGACAATCGCTGCAGTTTTTCGAATACCTCCATGCGCAGCCGGTACATCACGATCTGACCCGCCTTGCCGGTGATAAACATCTGTCCCCAGCGCAGCGCCGTCGCAATCGTCGCCGCTCCGATAAACAACAGCACGATCAGCAGTAATCCGTGAAGGTCTTTCTTCGCAATATAATCATCAATCGCGATTTTAGATAATAACGGACCAATGAGTTCGGCGACAGAACCGGTCAGCAGCAGCAATACGGCAAGTCCCAGCCGCGACTTCTGATCGCCGACATAGCTCCACAACCGTTTCGCGAGCCGGGAATCATAGCCCTTGCCGAGAATTTCGCTCTCCTGAAGCAAATCGTCTTTGGTCTGTTCTTCGCTCATCTATGCTTCCCGTTCCAGCTCTTCCTCAAGCCGCTGCCGCCGCTCTAATTCGGCATAGTAGCCGCCCTGCTTCAGCAGTTCATCATGCTTGCCCTGCTCGACAATCTTTCCGCCTTCCAGTACATAGATTCTGTCTGCATGCTTCACCGTCGAAACTCGATGTGAGATGACGATCGAAGTTCTGCCCTTCATGAAATCCCGCAGTCGGTTCAGGATTTCTTCTTCCGTGTGCGTATCGACCGCGGCCAGCGCATCATCCAGAATGAGGATTCTCGGATCACGAATCAAAGCCCGCGCCAGCGTAACTCGCCCCTTCTGCCCGCCCGATAAAGTCAAGCCGCGCTCGCCGACTCTGGTCTCGTAACCGTTAACGAAATCCGCCACGTCCTTATCGATTTGCGCGATGCCTGAGACTTTCTCGACTTCCTCCCGTCGAGCATTCCCGCGGCCGAATGCGATGTTCCTTTCCACGGTCGTCGAAAAGAGAAAGGCGTCCTGAGGAACCATTCCGATCTCAGCACGCAGCTTCTCCAGATCCCACTCGGTGGTAGGGATCCCGTCAATCAGCACGGTACCGAAGGTCGGATCGAACAAACGCGTGAGGAGATTGACCAGTGTCGTTTTGCCGCTGCCGGTGCGTCCGACGATCGCAACCGTTTGACCCGGCTTGATGTGAAGATTGATTTCGCGCAGGATTTCCGACTTCTCATAACCAAAGGAAACAGATTTAAAAACAATCTCGCCGCGAATCTCCTGCGGCATTCGCGAACGCTCCGGCTGCGCGATTTCCGGCGGCACTTTCATGATTTCGTTGATGCGCTTCATGGAAGCCGCGCCCCGCTGAATGAGATTCGCCACCCACCCGATGGCGATCATCGGCCACTCCAGCATGCCCAGATAGCCGACAAACGCGACAAAATCACCAAGACTCATAACACCCTGAATAATGCCGCGACCGCCCAGATAGAGTATGATCGCCGCTCCGATTTCAAAGAACAGAAACATCAGCGGCATGAACAGCGCCTGCATTTTGACCATCGCGACATTGCGGATCACGTACTCCCGATTCAGCATGTCGAATTTCCGAATCTCGCGCTCCTCCTGCGCAAACGCCCGCACGATCCGCGCCCCGGATATGTTCTCCTGCGCCGCATCGGAAAGCGCAGAGTACTGCTCCTGAATTCTCGTATAGAGTTTGTGCGTTAAGCGCCCCAAATAGAATACCGAAACCGAGACCACCGGAGTCATCAGCAGCACGTACAGCGTCAGCTTCGGAGAGACAATAATCATCATGATGATAGAAAATACCGCCAAGCCGAAAGTATCAATGGGATACATGATGCCCGGTCCCAGAATCGAACGAACACTCTCCAGATCGTTCGTCATGCGCGCCATCAGATCGCCTGTCCGATGTTTGTTGTAGAACGACGCGGAGAGGGACTGCAGATGTTTGAATACGCGGTTGCGCAGATCAAGCTCGACTTCGCGCGACATGCCGATCAATATCCACCGCATCAGAAAACGGAAGAATCCCGCGACAAGCGCGACTCCCACAATCAGCAGCGCGTACTTCAGCAGTTCGTGCGACGCGTTGCCGGCTTGGATGCTGTCGATGGCAAGCTTAAGCAGCCACGGACCCAGCGCGCCGATTCCGCTGCTGATGAGAGCGGATACCGAACCGAAAATAATCGCGGTTCGGTAAGGCTTCAGGTAGGGCAGCAGATGGCGAAGGGAATTCATGTAATGGTTCTCATATCAAAAACTGAGCCTCGGGCTTCGTAATGCCGGAGGCTCAGTATCAAGTTCATATTAAGGAAGCTGATTTACTTCTGTTCTTCTTCCTTCTTGACAAAATCGTCCGGCTGTTTCATCATCGCCTCGGCGGTCGCTTTGTAAATCACAAAATCAGAAACCGCGCCGGCTTTGCGCAGGAAGAATCTATCCTCACCGAACTTCTTTAGCTTGATATCGATCGTCTCACCGGAAACGAGATCCGCAATAATCTGAAAGTCCGGGTCGTCAAAAGTATCTTCAGCAAGCGTGTCCGCGAATTCCACAGCATTCATGCGCGACATCATCCGGGACAGCCGCTCAATCAGCCTGGCATCCCCGTCAAAGGCTCTGCTCCCCGCGGTGATATGCCAGACGGAATCCTGCAGCTCCGCCGTGAAGCTGTGATCGGGATAGTTCAGTACGTACTTCTTGAAATCGGCCATCTCATATTGATTTATCGTCTTGTCGCGCCAGTCATCACACTTCTTGTCGAATGTACTGCGATTATTGCCGCTGACTTCCCAGATCTCATTAGAGCCGTCGAGACGGGCATAAGATGTCTGGAAAGTGGGCCCGGCTTTGCCCAGTATCAAAGTCGAAGACTTATCGCCAGCATGGACCGTGACTTTAACGCCTAAGCTGTCATCGACCTCCATATCTACGAATCGCTCGGGACGCTCGGAAATCAG
>JAHIZR010000048.1 GCA_018814465.1 bacterium
CGTATCGGTTTTCACTATGTGATTTGCGACGACGGCAGGCTGGAGCGCGGCCGCGAACTGCGTGAGCCGGGGGCGCACTGTCTGGGTTTCAATTCCGACTCCATCGGCATTTGTCTGAGTGGTTCCGGCAAAGTCAGCACGCCGCAGTATGTACGATTGCTGAGGCTCGTGCGTAAACTGGACAGGCGATATCCCAACCTCGAACTCATGCGTGTCGGTGAGGTGGATCGCTGGGTGGATGATCCGCTGGATCTGAATATGACCGCACTGCGCGAGGCTCTGGACGTATGAACAAACAACCGCCTTCGATTCAACGCGGCTTGGGCCGAGTGGAAGCCCGCGTCGCCGAACTCAGCAGTCAAATCGGAGCATTGCGGCAGGACGTAACTTCCATCGCTCGGAATGTCGAGACCGCTGTCGCCGGACATCAGGAACGCATTCGACATCTTGAAGCGTTTCGCAAATCGCTGATCGGTTTCGTGAGCGCGGTTATTTTATCCGGCGCGGCGGCGGTGTTTGCGTATATGATAAAATAAGCTACCCCCCCTACCCCCCCATTTGTCTTCGACTAAATGGGGGGAGAACAAAATACTCTGCCGAGGCGCCCGTCCCCGGGTGCCCGGAACTCATCGCTTGAATTC
Source organism: bacterium (assembly GCA_018814465.1). Classification (GTDB taxonomy): domain Bacteria; phylum Electryoneota; class RPQS01; order RPQS01; family RPQS01; genus JAHIZR01. Next base: position 642 of record JAHIZR010000048.1, read on the forward strand.
AAAAGGAGAGAACATGTTCAAAATCTTTTCAAGCAAAACCATCTGGGCCGCGATCATCACCGGTGCGGTCGGCATCGGCTGTTTCCTGACCGGACAAGCCGATGTGGTCGATCTGGTGAAAATCGAGTCCATCGCTGCCCTCGCCGCCTTCCTGCGAACGGGCATCGCGAAAGCCGAGATCTGAAGTAAGGGCTGCGAATCATCTCGCAGCCCTTTGTATTGCCAAACTTATTTCTTCCATCCAAAACGCTCCCAGTCGACTTTGTCATTTGGACCGAACTCGATTCCCTCCTGTTCCAGCAGCTTGCGCTGGATAATCGCTCCCCCGTCGAAATCCTTCAGTGAAATATGTCCCTGCGCATTGATAACGCGCTGCCAAGGGACATGCTCGTCGTTGCCGCTCTTCAAAGCATGCAGGGCGTACCCGACGACGCGCGCATGACGAGGATAACCCGCCACGCGGGCCACCTGTCCGTAGCTGGCGACCTTGCCGCGCGGAATCTTCTTGACCGTCGCGTAGATTTTGCGGTAGAGTTCCGAGCGGCTCTTTGTTTTAACTGGTTTGACTGCTTTCTTAGAAGTCATAGCCGAGCAGCTTGAAGATTAAGTGCGCGCGAAAGGAATACTCGAGTGGATACTGTGCTTCGTTTTTCGCTTCAAGCGGAAAGTAATAACCGATAGGTTCCGGCGCGAGTTCATTATGCTCGAAGCGAAACAGTCCGTCGGCATCCTGCCGGAATTCCAACTCTTCCAGCAACCACGCGGAAAACGGCAGCGAACTGGTAATCCCAAGCCGCGCCGTGAGCTCCAATTGAAACAGGTGCAGTGAAGGAAAGGAAAGATAGATTTCCTTATGAAAGAGTTTCAGCCGATGCGGCTCAAACCAGACAGGACACTCTAAATCTCTGCCGAGCATCTCTTCCAGCTTTTCAAACAGCTTAACCGCGATGTCCCGCACACGGGGAAAGTTGTCATCATCCCAAGGATACCAGCAGACTGCTGCATAGCCGGGCAGGGCGGGCGGAAGCTCGCTCTCAGAGGCTGCGAAGGCTTCCCATTCAGTCAAGAGGATTTCAAGCTGCGCCTGAATCAATTCATTGGGTATTTGTGTCGCGCGGGTAATGATATACAGCACGCTGTCGCGCACGAGCCGGCGGGCAAGCTGCTTCTCGGAGTCGCCGTGGGCGATTGCGGCGAACTCCCAAATAAAATCGTCGCGAGTCAGTGTCGGCAGCAAAACCTTCTCAATCGTCTGCGGAATGATGGGATGCTGTTCTCTTCCCCATTCGCAGAGCCGGAGCAGGGAAAAAGCTGTGGATTGCTTGAACTCATCGGCATTCGACCCGATCAGCAGGCCGTTCCATGTGCCGTTGTTCGCGCGCGCGTTCATCAGTTCGACAATCTTTGAATGCTTGTTCAGTTCACGGTCGCGATCCGCCGTGCGGATCCAACTCTCATCCTGATCCAGAAGATCGCGCAGGATACGAAACTGAATAATCGGTCCGGCGGTCTCAAACAGCGATTGCAGATAGGGAGGAATGTCGTCAAGCGAATTCATTTCAACAACTCTCGTCCGAAAGACTGGGGACGTATGAAACGAGATTCTGGACGCCCGCCCTTATTGTGTATCTCGGTGATAGAATTATCGCAGGCGGTGTCCAGAATGACAGTGAGGAGTTCTCCTTGAAAAAGAAACGGGGCAGTGATAACCGCCCCGCTAACTTGAAGGAACAAACTACAGTCCGGCTTCGGCGCGGGGAACAATCTTCACGGATTTCATCATAACTTTCTTTACCGGCGTGGAACCCTGCAATTCGGTGGTCGCGACTTTGTCGATCACATCGAGTCCTTTAATCGTATTACCGAAGACAGTATACTGGCCGTTCAGGTGCGCCGGATCGCCGTGACAGATAAAGAACTGGGAACCGGCGGAATTCGGATCCTGCGTGCGCGCCATGGACAGAATTCCCTTCTTGTGAGGCGTATCGTTGAATTCGGCATCCACGGTCCAGCCGGGGCCGCCCATACCGGTGCCCTGCGGATCGCCGCCTTGAATCATGAAGCCTTTGATGACGCGATGAAACGGCACTCCATTATAGAAGCCGCTGTTGGCGAGATACTTGAAATTACGAACATGGTTGGGAGCCTTGTCGGGATAAAACTCAATCACGAGTGTGCCCAGTTCTCCGACGCTTTCCTGTTCCACAACGATCACGGCGACGCTGTCGCCCTCAATCGGATAATCAGCCGGCCACTTGGCAAGCTTTTGCGTATCGTTACTCGTGGTCATCTCCTCTTTCAGTTCTTCCTTCTTCACATCAGCGTTGTTCTCGGTTTGAGTCTTCTCGGCTTTGCCGCAGGCGCTGATAAGAAAAAGCATGGTTAATGTGCAGACGAATAGTTTTTTCATAGCTGTTTTCCGTTTGCGTTGGTCAAAGAATTATTGTTTAGTCAAATCCAGAAAGGGGCCGACGGTCTGCTGCGCGGTAAGGTAGACCTGCGTGTCGGTACCTGCTAAGGCTTGCTCAGCGGAGGCGCGCGCCAGCAGCGGATCGTTATTCTCTTCTGATATGTGCGCCAGAATCACATGACGCAGGCCGTTGCCTTTGCAGACCGTGAGCGCTTCAGCGGTCTGTTTGTTGGATAAATGTCCCAACGACGAGCGAATCCGGTCTTTCAAGAGTTGCGGATAAGATCCGTTTTCCAGCAGATCCTCGTCGTGATTGCTCTCCAGCACCGCGCAAGTGGAATGCATGAGCGCGCAGGAAAGTTCCTCGGGCACCTCGCCTAAGTCCGTGGCGATCGTGATGCGTTCCCGTTCGGTCGTGATATGAAAGGCGGTCGGTTCAGCGGCATCGTGCGTGACCGGAATCGCCGTCACGGAAAAGGGCCCGAC
>JAHIZR010000407.1 GCA_018814465.1 bacterium
ACTCCCATAGACTTGAAGCGACTGCTCCGGCCCTAACTTCACGACCGTTCCCGGTTCGATCCTGAGGCTTCCGCTGGCTTCGACCCTTAAACCCGCCGGCAGCAGCACCGGCCCGTTCGCGGACGTAAACGTGCGATCATCTGTGACCGGTTCCAACTCGAAAACTCCCTCGGCTTCATCCAGTCCATTGGCCACATACTCATAGTAAGAAATCGAGTGGATCGAGTCGCCGGAGGCCGACTGCGCGTAGACTCTGAAATAGACGTCGGTTTCCGCCGGTTCCGTGAGCAGGTAATACGGCTTGTCAAGTTCAATGATCCTGACATTCTCCCCGGTAAACCACATGTTATCGCTGATCCAGAGATCATAGGAAATCGGTTCATCGACAGGCGAGTACGATTCCGTCCAGTGCAGCAGGGAGCCTTCGGCATTGCGAAGGGTCCGCTTCAGAAGAAACGGAGTCGGACCAGCTTCAATCTGCTGCCGGACAACATCGCTTCGCATTTGAATCGCCGCCGGCAGTGATGCGAGTTCGTTCTCAAAATCCCCGGTCGTGTACTGTTTGGCCGTGTCACTCGCGACCGCATCGTACAGCAGATCGTGCAGTTCACTGATATAGGTATCGTAGTAATTCCCGTCGATCAGGGTTTCCGACAATTCCACTATCTGAGCTTCTATCAACGCCCTCATTCCCGGACTTAACCAGCACTTGCTGATAAGCGGATTCGTTCGATAATCGCCTTGATGTCCGCTGCGATAATAATGGGGCTGCCGGTAATATGTCCAATAATAAAACGTGCGATCCATGTCCCACGGTAGATAGGTCCATTTCCCGTCGCCGTAGCTGTCCTGCAGCAGGTAGTAGTTATGGTAGTACGTGGATTGATTGCCGATCAGCGCGTTCAGCGCGATGACCCGGGCCAGCGCTTCCGGATCGAACTTCCGTTCGAGCAGTCTTTCGAACCTTTTAGAGGGACATTCGTCAATCCACTCGCGCAGAGCGATCAGACTGTCAAAGCCCAGACTTGCATTGGTCTCTTGTTCCCAGAGAGCTTCCATGTCTTCATAAGCCGTCAGCAGCGCTCCCGCTTCACTTGCTTTGAACAGGGTTCCGTCGTCCGGCAAGTCCGTATAGTCCAGAAAATGCTCGTCCACCTGCTCGACATCAAGAAACAATCCGAAATAGACTCCGTTCACGAAGAACCTCGCAAACCAGGTTCGGCTGGCGGGCAGACCCGCTCGCGCGTAAGCATCATAGCTTAAATGTTCGCGAATAAAACTCGGATCCGTCCAGCAGGAGATCAGATTGATTTTATCGCGCGCTCCGAACCGATTGTCCGCATCGAAATTGATCTTATAGGATTTCTTAGGATATTCACGGCTTGATTCCCCGCGCAGCCGGATTCGCGCATCCTCCCAGATAAATCCCTCATACGCGAAAACACAGTCGATATAGATATCCTCATAAGGATTCGCCAGAATCTCTTCAAGATCGCCCGGATCGACTGTGATATAGTAATCACGCAACTCAGCCGCGAACACCGCGGAGCATAAAAGCAATCCAAATAATATGGACAGAACCCACGCGGTTGGACAGGTAAGTAAAAACGCCGGTTGTCTGAGTTTCATCGCAGGAGTACCACTTTCCGCAGTGTAGAAGTTTCGCGATTGCCGATTCGAATGAAGTAAATGCCCGATGCCGCCAAGGCACCTTCCGACGTATTGCCGGACCAGACAACTGATTGTAATCCGGGCGCGGTCCGCAGCGGGATGGTCTGAGTGACTCGCCCCAGAATATCATAGATCATGATCGCCGTACGCTCGGCTCGCGGAGCCAGCAATTCGATTCGAGTTTCCGAGTTAAAAGGATTGGGGTAGACATTCACGATTTGCCAATCCCGGACGATCTCCGGCGGTTCCGGCTCTTCGGCAGGCGTGTAGACTGAATTCTCCGCTCCGGGAGTGCCGTGCGGAGCGCTCGGAGCGGACGCGCGCCAGTTCGCGGCATCGCTGTTGTCCAAAGCCGGACTGACTAATTCCAAAGTTGGTCCATCGCCGTCAGGAGATTGCGGCCAAGGGAGGGCATCATCATA
>JAHIZR010000049.1 GCA_018814465.1 bacterium
ATATTGTTAAGCGCTATGCGAATGCGAAGGAGCATTTCTGGGTACAGGAAGAACCGGAGAACATGGGTGCCTGCTCTTTCATGCGGCGCAAGTTCCATGTTTGTCCGTTGAAATATATCTCGCGCAAGGAAGCTTGCACACCCGCCACAGGCTTCGCCGAACTGCATATCGAGGAGCAGCAGGCGATTCTCGAACAAGCCTTTGCTTAATAATTCTTCCCTGAACTCCGCCGAGGCATGTGTCCCCGCGTGCCCGGAACCTAACAAACTAATACACTAATGCTCGAAATTAAAATCCCCAGCCCCGGAGAGTCCATCACCGAAGTTACCATCTCCAACTGGCTGAAATCCGACGGCGACTATGTCGACAAGGACGATGAACTCTTTGAAATCGAATCGGACAAAGCAACGCTCTCCGTTTCCGCTGAAGCCGGCGGTGTCTTGAAGATTCTCATTCCAGAAGGTGAGAATGTGGAAGTCGGCGCGGTCGCCGCAACGATTGATACCGCTGCCAAGGCGGAATCCGTCGTCACTGTCAAGCAGGAAGGCGCGCCCGTCATCACCGATCCGACCAAGCCGATGAAGACAGCCGCTCCCGTGGAAGCCGAACCTCAGCCGAGCCACGCCGCAGGCGCTCCCTCGCCCGTCGCGCGCAAGCTGATGGAAGAGAAAGGCATCGCGGCGGATACGATCAAGGGCAGCGGTCCCGGCGGACGCATTACCAAAGCTGATGTGCTTGCCTATACACCCGAATCCGCACCACAACAAGCCGCACCGGCAGAACAGACCGCACCAATAGCAACAACTCCTGCGCCGCAAGCGGAGAAGCTTGTCCCGGCGGCACCGCCCAAGATCGAAATCTCCGGCAGCCGCAATGAGCGGCGCGAGAAGATGTCCAAGCTTCGCCTGAAGGTCAGCGAGCGGCTCGTCGCGGTGAAGAACCAGACTGCCATGCTCACGACCTTCAATGAAGTGGACATGTCAGAAATCATCGCGCTGCGCAAGACCTATAAGGATGAATTTGAGAAGCAGCACGGCGTGCGGCTCGGTTTCATGTCGCTTTTCACGAAAGCGGTAACCGAAGCGCTGAAACACTACCCTGCGATCAATGCTTTCATCGACGGCGACGAAGTCGTCTATCACGACTATGTCGACATCTCTATTGCCGTGCAGGCTCCGCGCGGATTGGTCGTGCCCGTGATTCGCAACGCCGAGTCTCTTTCACTGGATCAAATCGAAAAAGAGGTCGCTCGTCTCGCCGACCGCGCCCGCAATAATCAATTAACGATTGACGAGATGACCGGCGGCACCTTCACGATTTCCAATGGCGGAGTTTTCGGATCACTGCTGTCAACTCCGATTCTGAACCCTCCTCAGAGCGGCATTCTCGGCATGCATAAAACCGAGGAGCGTCCCATCGCTCTGAACGGTCAGGTCGTGATTCGCCCCATGATGTATCTTGCTTTCTCCTATGACCATCGCATCATCGACGGCCGCGAGTCCGTCGGCTTCCTCGTCAAGGTTAAAGAGAATCTCGAAAACCCCGTACGCATGCTCCTGCAGGTTTAGTACTCCGCCGAGGCATCCGTCCTCGGGTGCCCGGAACCTAATTTGTCATTCCGGAAAATCAACGAGTCTTCGTAGTTGATTTATCCGGAATCCCGAATCTAATACATAAAGAGACCTCCATGAAATACGACGTTGCAGTGATCGGCTCCGGACCCGGCGGTTATGTCGCCGCGATCCGTTGCGCCCAACTGGGGATGAAAACCGCGCTCATCGAGCGCTACGCGACCTTAGGCGGCACTTGTCTGAACGTGGGCTGCATTCCGTCCAAGGCGCTGCTCGATTCCAGCGAACACTTTCACAACGCAAAAGCTCACTTCGCCGATCACGGAATTAAAACAACCGGCGTCAGCGTGGACTGGAAAACGATGTTCGCGCGCAAAGATAAAGTCGTTGCCGATACCTGCGCGGGCGTCGAATTTCTGATGAAAAAGAATAAAATCGACCGTCTGCACGGGCATGGCACGTTCTTAGGCGGCAAAGCCATCAGTATCGAAAGTCCCGACGGTAAAACTTCCGAGATCACGGCGGAGCATTCTATTATTGCCACGGGATCCAAGCCCTCCGCGTTGCCTTTCGCTCCCTTCGATAAAAAGCGCATCATCAGTTCCACTGAAGCGCTTTCGCTAAAGACGCTTCCCAAGGAATTGATCGTCATCGGCGCCGGTGTCATCGGCTGCGAAATCGGCTCGGTCTATGCACGGCTCGGCAGCACGGTCACGATCTTCGAGTTCATGCCGTCCGCGATCCCCACAATGGACATGACGATGGGCAAGGAACTGGAACGCTCCCTGAAAAAACTCGGTATCGATCTGAAGCTAAGCCATACAGTGAAAGCTATTGATGTAAAAGGCAAGCGCGTTACGGTCGTCGCGGAAGACAAATCCGGCAAAGCTGTGGAAGCCTTGAGTGATTACTGCATGGTCGCGGTCGGTCGCCGTCCCTACACCGAACATCTCGGACTGGAAAACATCAAACTGAAGCCCAACGAACGCGGCTTCATCTCCGTTAACCAGTATCTCGAGACAGCCTGTCCGGGAGTTTACGCCATCGGCGACGTTATCGGCGGCGCGATGCTGGCTCACAAAGCCGAAGACGAAGGCGTGTTTGTTGCCGAACGCATTGCCGGACAAAAACCGCATATCAATTATCGCGCGATCCCGTGGGTGGTCTATACGTGGCCGGAAGTGGCCGGAGTCGGCTATACGGAGCAGGAATTGAAGCACGAAGGCAAGCCTTATAAGTCCGGTTCGTTCTCCTATCGCGCGCTGGGCCGTGCTCGCGCGGCCAACGAAACCGACGGTGTGGTGAAAGTTCTCGCCGATAACGCGACCGATGAAATCCTCGGCGTTCACATCTTCGGAGCGCGGGCCGCGGATATGATTGCCGAAGCGGTCACAGCCATCGAATTTCGCGCCAGCGCCGAGGACATCGCCCGTATCTCGCACGCCCACCCCACCTTCACCGAAGCGATCCGCGAAGCCTGCCTCGCCGCCACCGACAATCGCGCCATCCACTCCTGACAATTTCATCTGTAACTTTTCTTGCGCTCCTCGGTCTGATTTTATATATTTAACGGAAGAAACACACAGATTGCGCTAATACATTAGGAATCGCGAATGATCATAAGAATTGCCAGACGGGACATCATCAAATCCTGGAAGCGTTCGCTTGCGGTGGTCAGCGCTGTGGCGGTTTCTGTCGCGTTGCTTGAATTCGGCGGCGGTTATATGGACGGATTCGAGGATAAATTCTATAAACAGGCGGTGCGCGAAACCGGACACATCATGATCACCGCTCCGGATTATCTGGATCGCCTGGATTTAATGCCCCTCACTCCGAACCTGCGGTTGACTCCCTCGCTGCTCGACTCGCTGCGGTCTTTCCCGCACATCTCAAATGTTCGTCCGATCTTTCGCTACGGCGCGCTGGCCAATTCCCCCGATCGCACACTCGAAATGCAGGTCATCGGCTCTTCGGTCGAAGGACTTAGTAAAATCTATGAGCGCCTTGAAAAAGCTGTCGTAGACGGCCGTTTCATCGATGGCGCGAACCAGATTATGATCGGCAAAGAAGCCGCTGAATTGCTCGATGTCAAGGCGGGCGACAAACTGATCCTGCTGACAACCAATGTCTACGGCAGCATGTCGGCGGTGGAACCGGAGATTGTCGGCATCTATCACAGCCTGAATGATATTGAGAACTCGACATTCGTACTCGCCGACCTTACGCTGTCGCAGAAACTGCTGGGATTGGAAGGGCGCGTCACGGAAATATCGCTTGAACTGACATCGCATGAGTATGTCGATGAAGTCCTGCCCATCGTAAAAAACTCACTCGGGACAGGCTGCGATGTTACCTCCTGGAAAGAAAATCAAGCCAGCCTGATTTCCATGCTGGAAATCTCGAAGATCGGCATGGGAATTCTTTCCGCGATCATTTTGATCGTTGCCGCGCTGGGGATGATCAACACCTTCCTCATCAGCGTGCTGGAGCGACTCCCTGAATTTGGCACACTGCGTGCAATTGGATTGCGCTCATCTCAATTGATGGTGATGGTCGTCGTGCAAGGCTTGTTTCTGGGAATTATCGGCACGATTGCCGGATTGATTATCGGCTTGCCTGTCGTATTCTACTTTCAGGCGCATCCCTTCGATCTGGGCGAAGCCATGCAGGGAATTCAGGGCATCGACAGCCTGCTCTGGTTCGCCTTCCGCTGGGATACCACGATCTGGATCACAGTACTCGGAATCGCCATCGCCATTTTCGCGAGTTTGTACCCGGCTTATTACGTCGGCAAACAAAAACCGGTTGATGTCTTGAGGAATATCGCATGAACTGGCTGTTTTTCAAACTCGGTGTCCGTAATGTCATTCGCCAGCGGCGGCGGTCGCTCTTCAATGTCCTGACGCTCGGCGTGAATACATCGATGCTGATTCTGCTGATCGGAATCCTGCGCGGCTTCTATGTCATAACCATCGACAAGACCATTGATCTCCGCACGGGACATCTGCAGATTCACAAACAAGGCTACGAGCAGGAAAAGCGCCGCTTGCCGCTGGATATCACGATCGCGCATTCGCAATTGTTGAAGGATTCGCTCGAAACCTTGGAAAATGTGGTTGCCGCGAGTCCGAAAGTCATAGCCGCCGCCGCGATTTCCAATGGCCGCGAACGCACCGCTGTGCTCCTGAACGGCGTCTATCCTGCTTCGGAAAGCAGAGTCGGCGTCATTCTCAACAGTGTCGTCAAAGGTAAAGCGCTCTCCGATTCCAGTTGGGGAATTCTGATCGGCGACCGGCTCGCGGAACTGCTTGATGTGGAGGTCGGCTCTTCACTGCTGCTCTACGCGCGTACTCAACAGAATGCGAACAATCTGCTGGATGCCGAAGTAATCGGCATCTTCGACAGCGGCTTCGATCTGGCTGACCGCACCATGATCTACGCTCCGATTGCCTACACGAATGCTCTGCTCGATATGCAGGATGAAGTCACCGAGATCGTCATCCGCGCGCCGAACTATCGTACCGTCCCCTTTCTTGTCGACGACATCAATCAGCTCGACGCCAGACTCGGCTATGACAGTCTCTTGGTCGAGCCGTGGTACGTCATCGCTAAAGAGGTGGTCGCGGGCATCAAAGCGGATTTGGTCAGCTATGCGATTATCGGAATTATCTTGGTTATCCTTGCGGTTTTCGGTATCACCAATACCATGACCGTCAGTGTTTATGAGCGCACGGCGGAAATCGGCGCGCTGCGAGCGCTCGGTATGGAAAAAAAGCAGGTTCACCGCATGTTTTTAGCCGAGGGAATCGCGCTTGGTATCGGAGGTACGATCATCGGCATTCTGCTCGGCTTGGTGTTCGTCTGGTATATGAGTAAATATGGCATCGCGCTGCCGAAGGACGCAGTGCAAAGCATCAGTTTCCCACTCGGCGATCATTTCTATGCCAAATCACAGTTTATTGACTGGGTGATCGGAAGCGGTTTAGCTCTGTTGTGCGCGCTCGCGGGAGCGGTCTTCCCCGCCCGTCGCGCTTCCAATGTCCCCGTCACAAGCGCCTTAGCAAGAGGAGTTCGTTGATATGAAACCACTACTCAAAATCGTTCTCGTCATCATTCTCGCCTTGCTCTGCGTCGCACTTTGTTCAAAATCCGTCGGACAGGAAACGGAAGACCCGGAGGCGCAGGCATTACTGGAGCGGCTCGACAACGCCCGCTTTCCTGATTCCTACGAGATGACCATCTCCATGCTCACGGTCCGTCCGGGACGCGATGATCTGAGCTACGAATATGACATTATCGGTGTCGGTACGGATAAGTCGTTGATGACCGTTACCGCGCCCGCGCGCGAACGCGATCAGCAGATTCTGTTGAACGGCGATAATCTCTGGCTGTTCGTTCCTGATGTTTCCCGTCCGGTGAAACTGACTCGCAAGCAAAGTTTCATGGGCAGCACCTTCAGCAATGAAGACGTCATGAATTCGACCCTTGCCGATGACTACACGGCGAAAGTGCTGTTCCGCGAACTGCGCGACGGCAAGCCCTACTATAAAGTCGAACTCACCGCCAAGAATCGCAGCGTTGCCTACGGCAAAATGACCGCCGGGATCGACAGCATCACCGCGATCCCCGATACGATTGTCTATTATGGAATTTCGGGTAAAGCGCTGAAGGAAATGGTCTCTCTCGACACGAAGATGCTCGCCGGCATGCTGCGCCCCTCCCGTATGATCATGTATGATTATCTCGAGCAAGGTGCGTGGACGGAAGTCGTGATCAATACGCTCAAGGAGAAGGAAGATATCCCCGAGAGCGTCTTCAATCCTAC
>JAHIZR010000408.1 GCA_018814465.1 bacterium
GACCCGGATCGGCGACAGTGATGGAGTCACCTGGTGGGAAAACACAGACGAGGAATTGATTCCTCATAATCTGAACGGATTCATGTATTTGCCGAGGAGTGTTGTCGCGGCGGATTTTGATGATGACAATCTGATAGATATCGCGGCGACGTGGCATGGATCATCTGGCGGTTCGGGCGGCGTATACTGGTGGCGGAACACAGGGAATGGAACGTTTCCGCAGTCAGTGATTCACGACGGTGAAAGCCCTTATGATCTGCATTTGGCGGATTTCGATTTGGACGGCGATCAGGATTTGCTGTCGCCGTTGAGCGGACGGGGCGAGGTGGTGCTCTTCCGTAATCTGTTGGGAGTTTCGGCCTTGATTCAGGGCGCGGTCACCTCCGATGCCGAAGATCTGCCGTTGTCGGATATACTGGTAACAATTCGCGAAACGGGAAACAGCGACTTGACAGATTCGGCAGGCAGTTATGTCATGAATGCGGCTCCCGGTTTTTACACGGTAGATTTTGAGCATGCTTGCTGGGAGGACCTTCGATTCGAGGCGGTTGAAGCGATTGAAGACTCGATCACGATTTTGAATGTTGAATTGCACAGGTCAATACTCTCCGTCAGTCACAGTTCCCTGAATATTCAAGCCTACAATGCAGTGGAAACGATTGCTCCGCTGTTGGTTTCGAACAGGGGAGATGCCGATCTGACGATTCATGCTGATGTAATGGACAGCGGCATTCAGGACGGCTGGCTAAGCATTTCTCCGATAGATACGGTGCTGCCGCCGGGAGAGGAAACTGTCTTTTCGGTTTCGATTGCGCCGGACACATCGAATCTTGCGGCGTGGGATTATTACGGAGAAATCGAGTTGTATTCCAACTCCTGTCCGGATACGGTGCTGGAGATTCCGGTATTTGTGCATGTGCTGGATACGCGAAACGAGCATCCCGCGATTCCGATGCGAACCATGCTGCATCTGGTGTATCCGAATCCTTTTAATTCGAGCACGCGGATTTGTTATGATTTGGCTGTGCCGGGAAGAGTGGATTTGAAGCTGTTTGATATTCAGGGGCGACAAGCGGCAAGTTTATTTTCCGCTTTTGCCGAGGCGGGAACTCATAATTTGGAATTCAACGGGAGTGACTTCGCGAGCGGTATTTATTTCCTGCGGCTGACTTCCGGTCATGAAAACTACATACAGAAACTACATCTTTTGAAATAGCATAATCACTTATTTGGTAATCGAATCATGAAGAAAACGGGAACCTATGCCGCCAAGGTCGGGCTGGCGGAGATGCTGAAGGGCGGAGTCATCATGGATGTGACGGACGCCAAGCAAGCCAAGATCGCCGAGGATGCGGGCGCGGTAGCGGTTATGGCGCTGGAACGCGTTCCCGCGGATATCCGCCGTGACGGCGGAGTCGCGAGAATGTCCGACGTGGCTAAGATTAAAGAAATACAGCAGACCGTCTCGATTCCGGTAATGGCGAAGTGCCGTATCGGTCATTTTGCGGAAGCGCAGATATTGGAAGCGATCGAAGTGGATTTTATCGATGAGAGCGAAGTGCTGACTCCGGCTGATGAGAACTATCACATCGACAAGCACAAGTTCACGGTTCCGTTTGTTTGCGGCTGCCGGAATTTGGGCGAAGCGCTGCGGCGAATCGCGGAAGGCGCGGCAATGATTCGCACAAAAGGCGAAGCCGGCACGGGCGATATCGTGGAAGCGGTTCGCCATATGCGCGACGTGATGTCCTCCATTCGCAGAGTGCAGACGATGGGAGATGAAGAGCTGGTTCGTTACGGTAAAGAGATCGGCGCGCCGCTGGAGCAGTTGAAGCAGGTGCGCGAACTGGGTCTGCTGCCGGTGCCGAATTTTGCCGCGGGCGGGATTGCCACGCCTGCCGACGCATCGCTGATGATGCAGCTGGGCGCGCAGGCGGTGTTTGTGGGATCAGGTATATTCAAGAGTGAAGATCCGGCGGCTCGCGCGCAGGCGATTGTCTATGCGACGACGCACTATAAAGATCCGCACAAGTTAGCGGAGGTCTCCACCGGTCTGGCGAAGGCAATGGAAAGCCTGGATGTGCGTTCCATGCCGGAGAAGGAATTGCTCTCGACCCGAGGATGGTAAAAGCGAACATTCCGCCGGTTGCAGGGCTGTTGGCTTTGCAGGGCGATTTTGAGAAGCACAAGGCGGCGCTGCGGGCGTTGGGAGCGGAAGTGATTGAAGTTCGAACCGAGGATCAATTAGAACACGTGGATGCTTTGATCATTCCCGGCGGTGAGAGCACGACGATGACTATACTGATGCCGGACTCGCTGCGCAGCAGCCTGATTCAATTTGCCTCGTCGCATCCGGTGTGGGGAACGTGCGCGGGGATGATCATGCTGTCAACCACGCGGAGTGATTCGCGCGTGCGGCCGTTGGGACTTGTTGACCTTGAAGTCGAGCGGATGGGCTTCGGCAGGCAAGTGTTTTCTTTCGAAGGTGAGTTGCGCTTGTCGGAGCGGCTTGCCGAGCATGAACGGCCGTTCAAGGGTTTCTTCATTCGCGCGCCGCGTGTTAAGGAGAAGTCGAAGGAACTGGAAGTACTGGCGTGGCTGAATGATGAGCCGGTAGCCTTGATAAAAGGCAACATACTATTAACGTCATTTCATCCGGAATTGGCGGAAGATGATCGTTTTCACAGGTTTTTTCTTTCGATGATTGATAAGTCTTCGAGCCGTAAAGGATAGTCGAGAATCGCCTCTTACAGAATGTGCAACGGACACAGGAGTCATTATGTTTACGCAAACCAGAATTGCCGCAGGTGTCATCTTAGTAATCATCATCGCGGGCTTACTGAGCTTTACCGGTTGTGATGACCGGAACGAAGCGGAACTTCCGAAGGATGTTTTTACTCATCAAGCCACTTACACAGCGGGGAGCGTCATTAAGCATGTTGCGGTGGACGGGAATTACGCAGCAATTGCCGCTTCAGTTTCCGGAACGCGAGTGCTGGATGTCAGCGATGTGGATGCGATCACGGAAGTTTTCGCGTATGAAACTCCGAATTTCGTCGGTTCACAATGGGTTGGCATTTCGTCTGGGCTTGGCATGGTATCGACATTTCTCAATAGCTCAGATCCGTACTTTGGAATCAGCGCTGTATTTAATTTCCTGAACGGTGATACGATTGGCGGGATGGGATTCACGGGACCGCTGGCGGATCTGGCCCTGATTCCGGGAACAGAGTCATCGGTGCAGTCTTTCTATTTGTGGGCAACGGATCGCGCCGGAGATGATGGGTTGGTCGGCACGCGTTATTGCTATAATGAGGAGCAGGCCAAGTGGACAACGGTCGGTTGTCCGTTTGTTCCGCCCACCTATACGCCGGCTCGAGACAACGCCCGTGGATTTGGAATCAAGGACAACCTGTTTGCGATTGCGATCGATGAGGATGGCATTCATATCGAAGAACCGCTGACGAATACGAGAGTTTCGAATTTGTACACACCGGGGATTGCCTATGATTGTGCATGGTATGGGGATTATATTGTTGTGGCGGACCGGTATTTTGTGACGATGGTTAATGCCGCGAATGTGGATACTCCGGTGGTTGTGACGAGCCTGATTATCGACGGTGCGGACCGGCTCAACTCGGTCGAGGTCAGTGGTTCGTACGCGGCGCTGATGGATGAATATGATGGGGTATATATAATCGACCTTTCCGAACCGGCGGATCCGAAGATGGTACAGCAGATCAAGCTAAATGAGCCGACGTCGATCGCGGCTGACGGCAACCGGTTATATATTACGGATGAGCTGGCGGGGCTGTTGATATATACTCGATAGGAAACAAAAAATCCGCGAGAGTATTGCGGATCACCTGAGAAGAAAACGCGAGTCGAATGGTCGGCTTGCGTTTTTTCTATTTGGATATCGAGTGTTGAAGCAATTCAGTCAGGATCTCATCACGGCCGGAGTGGTTGAGGGATGAATACGGCAGGACGTTTTCCGCACCCAGTGATATTAACATCCCCCGATAGTCGGAAAGCGCTTTCTCGATTTTCGTGTTGGAAAGCTTATCGCTCTTGGTCATGACGGCGATCCATGAGCGTTGAAAAATGGACAGCGCATTGATCATCTGCCGGTCCAACTCGGTCGGTCCGTGCCGGATATCCAGAATCAGGACGACCAGTTTGAGATGAGTCGAGTCTCGCAAGTACGCTTCGATATAGTCTCCCCATTCGGCCTGCATTTCTTTCGAGACTTTTGCATAGCCATAGCCGGGGAGATCGACGAAATAGCAGAGATTGCCGCCGATTTTAAAATAATTGAGGAGGCGGGTTTTTCCGGGAGTGCGCGCCGTCAGAGCAAGGCGTTTGCGGTTGAGGAGGGAATTAATCAGCGATGATTTGCCGACGTTGCTGCGTCCGGCAAAGGCGATTTCCGGGAGTTTCAGCTTGGGCGACAATTCGACTCGCGGGCAAGACAAAACGAATTCCGCGTGAGGGATCTTTACCGCGGGCATTGGCTGCTCAATGTGATCCGGCGGGGCTGGTGCGAGCGGCGCGAGTTGACTTCCGTCTGCCTTTGCCGCTGCTCTTCGATTTTTTTGCAGGAAAGATTTCCTGCCAGACTTCAATGACATTTTCGACAAAGAATACGTTCATATCTTTGCGCAACTCATCATCCAGATCGGTCCAATTCACGCGGTTTTCGCTGGGGATGAAGAGTCGCGAAATGCCGGCGCGTTTGGCGGCCATAATTTTTTCCGCTAATCCGCCGATCGGCAGCACGTTGCCGCGCAGAGTGATTTCTCCAGTCATTGCGACATCAGCGGGGACGGGTTTTCCCGTAAGCGCGGAGAGCAGAGCGGTCGCCATGGTGATACCGGCTGACGGGCCGTCTTTCGGAGTGGCAGCTTCCGGAATATGAAAGTGAATGTCCTGTTTGGCAACGAAATCGGGGGCGATGCCCCAGTCCGCGCCATTCGAGCGCAGGAAAGAGACGGCGGCATGCGCGGATTCCTTCATGACATCACCGAGGCGGCCCGTCATCTGGATCGCGCCTTTGCCTTTCATGACATTCGCTTGAATATTCAGGATATCGCCGCCGACGCTTGTCCAAGCCAGACCGACGGCAGTGCCGATGCGGTCGCCTTTTTCGACTTGGTTTTCCTTGTAGCGGGGAATGCCGAGGTATTTTTCGAGAGTCGCGGGAGTAACGCGAATGGATTTTGTTTCACCATTGACATTCTCGCGGGCGATTTTGCGGCAGATGCGAGCCAGCATTCGTTCCAATTCGCGGACCCCAGATTCACGAGTGTACTCATCAATCACGCGGTCAATGGACTCATGGGGAAGCACCAGTTCGCTTTTTTTCAGGCCGTTTTCCTTGACCTGTTTAGGGAGCAGGAAGTTGGTGGCGATTTGCAGTTTTTCGTGTTCAAGATAGCCGTGCACTTCAATGATTTCCATGCGATCCTGCAGAGGCAGTGGGATCTCGTGACGGATATTGGCGGTCGTGATAAAGAGCACATTTGAGAGGTCAAAGCCGACTTCGAGGTAATGATCGGAGAACGAGAAATTCTGTTCCGGGTCGAGTACTTCGAGGAGAGCGGAAGAGGGATCGCCGCGGAAATCGGCGGCCATTTTATCGACTTCATCAAGGAGAAACACGGGATTTATGGAACCCGCCCGCCGCATGCCCTGAATAATGCGGCCGGGCATGGAGCCGATATAGGTTCTGCGATGGCCGCGAATTTCGGCTTCGTCGCGGATGCCGCCCAAAGACAAGCGGACGAACTTGCGATTCATGGAGCGGGCGATGGAGCGGGCGAGCGAGGTTTTACCGACACCGGGAGGGCCGACCAGACAGAGGATTGGACCTTTGATTTTGTCCACGCGGGACAGCACGGCGAGATGTTCGAGAATTCGCTCTTTCGGTTTTCTAAGTCCGTAGTGATCTTCATCGAGAATTTTTTCTGCGATGTCGAGGTCGAGAGTATCGGTGGTTTTAACACTCCAAGGGAGCGCGCAGACCCAATCGAGGAAGTTCTTGATAACCGTTGCCTCAGGGGACATCATCGGCATACCCTTAAGCTTTTCGAGTTCTTCGTCGGCGCGTTCACGAACCGCTTTGGGCATTCTCGCTTTACGGATTTTCTTGCGGTAGGCGATCACATCGGAAAAGTCTTCTTCGGTATCTTCACCGAGTTCCTTTTTAATGATGCGCATCTGTTCCTGCAGGAAGAAATTCCGCTGGGTGCGGGAGATCTTATCTTTAACCTGTCCTTCGATATTATGTTCGATCTTCAGGATTTCGATTTCCTGATCAAGGACTTTGTTGATGTTTTTGAACTGTTCCGGAAGGCTGGACTCTTCGAGAATCTCCTGTTTTTTGGTGGATGAAAGCGGCAAGTGAGCCATGATAAAGTCGGCGACGCTTTCGGGTGAAGTCAGATTGCTGAGGGTCATCAACACCTCATCGGGGAGTTGACGATTCAGATTGACATACTCACGGAAGATGCGGGTCGCGACATTCATATGGGCGCGAGTTCCGAGGCTGTCGGGTTCGATCAGATCAAGCGGTTCAGTCTCCGCCATCAGGCATTCTTGGTCCGTGGACATATTCGTGACGCGCGCCCGTTGGAGACCTTCGACGAGAACTTTCACCAAACCGTTTGGAAGTTTGAGGGTTTGGAGGATACTGCTGATGACCCCGACCTGATAGAGATCCTCGGGCGAGACATCTTCTTTATTGGCGTCGTGTTGAGAGAGCAGGAGTATTTTTCGTTCCATAACCATTGCTTTTTCAACAGCGGCGAGCGTGCCGGCGCGGCCGATGAGGAGCGGGAAGATCATCGAGGGGAAGACGACGACATCGCGCAGCGGCAGGACGGGGTAGATTGAGGAGTCTTGAGATGTTTTGGAATCTGACATGAATTTCCGTATGGCGTTTTACAAACGAAAAGGTTCAAGTTGCTTGGAACTTGAACCTGAATATACTCATTTTACTCGGTAAAAGCCAGAGATCGGCGGAATCGAATCAATCAGGCGGGGTAATGGAGATGGAAGCAGTCAGATTTCGCGGCGCAGCCGTTTTACGGGGATGCACAATTGTTCACGATATTTCTGCACGGTGCGGCGAGCGATGGGAAAGCCCTCATGCTCTAACATTTCGGCGATTGCCTGATCGGAATAGGGGTCGGATTTATCCTCTGATTCAATGATTTCCTGCAAACGGGATTTGATGACTTTGGTGGAGATTTCCTCTCCTTCGCTGGTTTCCATACGTTCCGAGAAGAAATATTTCAATTCGAATACGCCCCATTCGGTCTGGACATACTTGCCGGAGGTCACGCGAGAGATGGTCGAGATATCCATATTGATATCTTCGGCGATATCCTGGAGAATCATTGGTTTTAGAAACTCGCGGCCTTTCATGAAGAACGGTTTTTGGCGTTCAACTATGGCGTGCATGGTGCGCAAGATCGTAGTCCGTCGTTGGTGAATCGCATTGATAAACCAGCGGGCGCTTTCCAGTTTGCGGGTAACGAAGTCTTTTACTTTTTTGTCCGTATTTCCGGACAGGAACATTTCCTTGTAAGCGGTATTGATATGGAAATTAGGGATATTGCCGTCACTTAAGTAAACGGCGAACTCGCCTTCATCACTCACTTTGGTAACGACCAGATCGGGAACGATATAGTTTTGCTTTTCGTCGAAGTAGCCTTCGCCGGGTTTGGGATTCAGTTTGCGGATTTCGGCGAAGGTTTGTTTGACGTCATCGAGCGAGATATTCAGTTTGCGGGCGATGATTTCATAGCGTTTGTTCATGAAGGCGTCGTTCGCTTCTTCGAGGACGCGGATCGGCAGTGCGGCTTTCTGTTGATCTTCGCGCTGACGGAGCTGGATGAGCAGGCATTCGCGCAGGTCGCGCGCGCCGATACCGGGAGGATCCAACTGCTGAATAACGCTCAGCACCTTCATAGCGGCTTCCACGGTGACATTGCGCTCGCGGGCGATTTCTTCGATCGGGTAGCTCAGATAGCCGTCGCGGTTGATGGAACCGATGATGTAGAGACCGACTTCGTACTCCTCTTCCGTCATTCTCTGCAGGCGGAGCTGATCTTCGAGGTACTCGGAGAGGGATTGAACAGAGGGGCGGGGGAGTTCCTGAAACTCATCGGGATCATAGCGAGTGGCTTTGTAGGTGTAGTGGTCTTCATCGTTCAGGAAGTTATCCCAGTCTACTTCGTCCTCTTTGGATTTGGGATCCTGATCAGGCAAATCGAGATCCGAACTTGGTGCCGGTTCATCGTTGCGCGCTTCCACGGAAGCAGCCGAGGATTCCGTCTCAACCTCCGCGAGTTCCTTTTCGACGATGGCTTCTTCTTCAGGGAGTTCATCGAGGAAGGGATTCTCCTGCAACTCAGCGCGCACGCGCAGCTCCAGCTCCAACATGGGGAGTTGAATGAGTTCGCTTCGCAGGATCTGCTGGGGTTGCAGATACTGTTCGAGTTTTTGGCGGAATTCCTGTCTTAGTTGCTGCATTCAGGTCTCCTCGGACCGGGGTTCCCGGTTAGCAGGGGGGGTGAGGTTTTAACTGGCGACATAGCTGATTGTCAGTCTCGAGAAGGAGGTGATGAGACCGGTCTACGACAATACAAATACAGCAAGAACCGGTCCAATTGCAAGTGATTTCTTAGTGAAACATTAAAGAGACAGTGGGTATTAACGAATGATATTATTTAAACCACTGTTAAATATAGCTTAAGAAAAGTATATCAAAAACGATTATTAACCGTATTAAATCATAGTGACGGCAAAATACGCCGTATTGGGGACAGAAAATGTTATCGCAGATGCTGTAACAAAGCGTTCGACAGAATCCTATATTTGGCGCTACCTGTCCAACTTGAAGGTTTCTCCGAGGTAGATGCGGCGTGCCTCCTCGTCGTTGGCGAGGAATTCGGCAGAGCCTTCCTTGAGCATTTGGCCGCTGTGGATCAGGTAAGAGCGGTCGGTGATAGCCAGCGTTTCGTGGACATTATGATCCGTGATAAGAACACCGATGCCGCGATCTTTCAGTCCTCTGACAATCTCCTGAATATCATTCACGGCGATGGGATCGATTCCGGCAAAGGGTTCGTCGAGCAGAATGAATTTAGGTTTGGTAATCAGGGATCGGGCGATTTCGACGCGGCGGCGTTCACCGCCTGACAGTTGATAGCCTTTGCTTTTGGCGACATGTCCGAGCGAGAATTCTTCGATCAATTCTTCGATCCGCAGTTTGCGGTCGCTGTGCCGGACCGGCATCAGCTCAAGGATTGCCATGAGATTCTGTTCGACGGTCATTTTGCGGAAGACGGAAGGCTCCTGCGCGAGATAACCGATCCCCAGTCGTGCGCGCTTATACATGGGCAGGTGGGTGACCGGTTGTTCACCGAACAGGATTTGACCGGACTTGGGTTTGATCATGCCGGTCATCATGTAGAAGGTTGTCGTCTTGCCGGCTCCGTTAGGCCCGAGCAGTCCGACGATCTCACCGGTTGCTACGAAGAGCGAAACGTCGTTGACGACCCGCCGTCTGCCGTAGATCTTGACGAGTTTTTCACCGCGAAAAGTGATCGTGCCTTCCTGCGCGTTAATGGCAGCGGATTGTTCCGCTACGATGTCGTTCATGCGTCAGCCTTGCGTTTACGCGCCGTGAAGATACCCGCGATCAGCAAACCGATGGCCAGGAAATAGGAGATCGTCGCGACCATGATTCCCCGATGTTCATATTTGCCGGTATAAGAGTAGATGATCGAATGATCACCGGGCGGGAGATAAAGGCCGCGTGCGAAGCCGTTCACTTTATAGATATGCGCCTGCTGACCGTCAATCAGGGCTTCCCAGCCGGGGGCGTAGTGAGCATCCGATAAGACGAGGAAGGATGGTTCTTTGTTGACCGCTGAGATACGGACTTCATGCGGCTTATAGGAAGTTATGTGCGCTGTTTTTGAGCGATCGATGCGGATGGGACCGGGCAGCGGAGCATCAACAATCGACACGAAGTCATAGAGCAGATCGTTGTCCTGCATCGTGCGGAAAGTTTCCCGACGATCTTCGATGACGAGAACCGAGTCGGCGAAATAGACTCGTTCCAAGGCACTGGGATTGCGGTAGAGAATCATTCCGGCGGCCGCATCGGCCGTCAGCGAATCAAGATAGACATCCGTCAGGGGGAGCGGTCCGTTGGCCACCAGATACTTGCAGTTCATGGCGGAAAGGAAGGACATGTTGAGCGGGAAGCGGGCGGATTCGCCGTTGGGGATGACATAGTCCTGGACGTCCTGCCAGCTGCGCATTTTCGCGCCGTGATAGCCGCCGAAATTGTCAATTTCCCATGCAACCCAGCGGTTGTCCTGATTCAGATTGCCCAGCGGGAAGACCCGGAAGATGGATTTGTCGTTTTGCAAATAGCGAGTGACGTTGTTGGGTCTCAGCGCAGGCCATTCGCGGATTTTATTCTGTGTGTCGAAAAATTTATTGGAGAATATGCCCAGATCGACGACGGTTATCAGGAATACCGCTCCGATCAGCATCGAGGATTTGAGCTTGTTGCTGACGAAAAGATAGCAGGCGGCAAAAGCCAAGCCCAGCCAAAGCATAACCAGGGCGATGTCCTTCCGCAGCAGGTCAAGGCGATCGGATTTCAACTGACCAAGATACTGGGCGACTTGCTGTGATGCTTGTTGGGGAGACGCGCCGCGCTGCATTAGCTGTTGAGTCAACTGCTGTGCTTCGCCGTCTTTCGTGCCGGATGCGAAAACACCCAAGACAGAATCGCCTCCGAGCAGGGCGATGATAAGAACGGCGGCGCAAATGATCATGCCGTAGAAGAAGACTTTTTTCCATTTTTCGTTGTTCTTCAGTTCGAGAACAAAGCGGATGCCGTAGCCGGAGAGAATAATTCCCGACATGATGACCAGCAGCAATACAAGCGACGGTGTTCTGAATTTATTGAAGAACGGCAGGTAGTTGAAAAGAAAGCCGTAAAAGGTTTCGAAATACTTGCCGAAGGAGAGCAGAATGGAGAAAATGGAGAGTCCGATCAGCGCCCACATCAAGCGGGTTTTTTTACCGAAGAGCGCCAGCACCGCTAACATGAGGGGAAGCGCCCCGAAATAGAAAGACGAGGATGTGAAGGGCATCCCGCCCCAATAGAACGGCGATTTCAGTCCGTACCATGAGGGGAAGAGGAAGGTGATCATTTCGCCGGGCATCATCGACCACATGGTCGCCTGATCCAAGGAGTATCCCGCGACTTCCGTGGCGAGCGCCGGACCGGCGCCGCGAATCGAGTAGCCGACATAGTTAAGGAGCGGGATGTACCAAAGCGATCCGATGCCGACGCCGAGGATGATGGCGATGAGAAACATGCCGAAGCCGATTCCGAGATTGGTTTTCGAGCCTTCGCGGAATTCGAAATGCGCCCAAGCGAGCAGAACCGCCGCCATCGCCAGTCCGCTGTAAAGGAGAATCTGAGTATGACCGCCGACAGCGACTTGCCAGCCGAAGCCGAGCGCGAGCAGAGCCATGTCAAGCAGTCGTCGCCGCTGGAGCAAATTCCAAGTGAGCAGAATGATGAGCGGAATATAGATAAAGGTCATCAGTTTTCCGCCGTGCGCCGCCGTGATAATGGAAATCAGATAGGGATTCCAGGCGAAAACCAATCCGCAGAAGAGCGCGATCCAGACTTGCACACCCAATCTTCGCATGAGCAGGTAAGTCAGCAGTCCGCCATAGAGCATAAGGGCAACGAGCCAGTCGGAGTCTCCCGTGTCGCGGCTCAGGCTGCCGCCCAGCAGCAGTCCTTTGATGGTGAGGACATCGATCCAGTAGCGCGGGGACAGCCACTTGTAGGCCAGTGAATAGGGAGCTCCCATATGCTCATACGTTGAATAGGCTCCGGCGGCAAAAGAAGGGAAGCCGCCATACATTTCCGGGCACCAGAAGGGGTACTCATTCGTTTCGGCCTGCTGGACGGCATACTGGTTGAGGACGATCGAGTTAATCGTGTCGTCGCCGCTGGTGAACATTTTTTTCTGCAGCACGACTTCATGAAACATGAAGACGACAGCCAGATAGATCAATCCACAGGCGATCAGATCAAACTGCCAGGGTTTGAGCGGTTTTGATTGTTTTGCCGATGGGGCGGCGGCCGGATGTTCCGGGAGGGATTTCTTCTTTTTCTTGGCGGTCAAGGGGAATTCCGCGGATTATTATTGGTGTTTCTGATCGAGTTCACTCATCTCTCTGCGTACGAGGTGTTCGGGAGCATAGACTCCGCGTGTTCCTCCGTGTACTTCGATATGAGAGATTTTGGAATCAGCGAAGAATACGAATAGCCGGTCACCGGAAGTGGTGTTGCGGCCTTTCGGTTTGCCTTCATCGCGGATGTAGTAAGTGGCGATGGCGTTGCCTTCGATCTGAATTCGCGAAAGAGTATTATCCGCGATCCAGAGCGACATTATTTTACCTTCCATCCGGTTGAATAAATTCGTGTTCATAGAATCGGCGGGGCTGGTGGCAACGGCATGGCCGAGGACTTCAAGGTGTTCCAGTTGTTCATTCTTGAAGAAAAGACGGAGCGTATCTCCGGAAATATGATCGAGATTCTGGACGGCATAGGGTTCGCCGATCAGTTCGGCATAAGAGCTGTCCTGATGGAACATCAGGCTGGAACCGTAGGCGAGCAAGCTGTCGCGCTCGATAATGACATTACCGAGGGCATGCGCCTGCTTTCGATCCCCGTAGTATTTTATGGTGTCGCCGTAGATTTGAGTGCGCAGCGCGAGGCTGGAATCGCGCTGCGAAAGTACCGGAGCTCCGGTGACGTATGCATATTCGTGTTCGTGATCAAAGAAGCCGGTTTGGCCTTTGAGCGTAATCTTGCGGCCGTCATCGGTGATTTTTACATCGTCATACAGGTAGCCGTTTTTGAAGCGTTCGCTGTAGACGGCGCGATTGGCGGAAGCTTTCAGGGAATCCTGATAGACCCGTACGTGGCCTCGCGCGAATACTTCATCCGTATACTCATTGTAGACGACTTCATCGGCGAAGAGGGTGCGCCCGGGTTGCATAAACTGCACGTCGCGTTGAAAGATGAGTGCGCCGGAATCGGGGTAGTAGACCGCTTTTTGACAGAAGACCGAGAGACTGTCCTTGGTAATCCAGACATCGCCTTCCAGCTCTTTGCGTTGGACTCCGTTTTCTTCAAAGGATCTCAGGGAGCGGGCTTTTTCCAGAATCACAGGCGAACCGCTTGCGGCAAAAGCAACGCTTGTTGCTATCAGAATAAAGAAAAGAAGCGAAGCCGCGGAGCGCATCATGGCAGGGAGTCCGGTGCTGTCGAATCAGTTTCCGTGATCGGAATCGAAGGATCGGGGGATGCCGGACTGAGGACTGTGCGCGGGCGTTCGCGGAAAGTTTTGCCTTCAGGTCGTTCGATAGTCCAATTTTTCAGATGCTGATCGGAGACAAAACCCGAGCCGTAGATCGTGTCGGTGAGCGTGGCAATTTTGACCGGCGCATCGGAGATGATGCGGCGGGTTTTTTGATCCCATCGCAGCACGGAGGATTCGAGTCTCTGTCCGCTGTCCGAGATCGCGATGACGTGACCGCTGGCCAGCAGGTCGCGGGTTCGTTCGTCGGCGCGGCCCGAATCCGCCCAGAGGCTTGTCGCGTGCCGGCCGTTTTCATCGAAAAAATCGACGATAATTCCGCTGTCCATGAGAATGGTTTGCTTTTTTTCGAACTTGCGGATGCGACCCGCTTGCAAAATGGAAGAGAGCTTGTCTTCCTGATAGAAAGTGATGGTGGCATCATAGAGTTCCTGCTCAGGCAGTTCCACACTCTCGGCGGGATCAGAGGGTGGCTGCTGCAACTCGGCACAGCTCGCGATAAGCGCAGCCGTCGCGAGGGCAAACCAGAAGATGCGATTCATTTGCCGATGCCTGATTTGAGCAGGTCATGCATGTGCACGATTCCTTGCAGGACGCCTTTCGCGTCCGTCACCGGCAGCACGAGAATATTATAGGATTCCATAACATTGATGGCGCGTGTGACAAGGTCGTCCGGCGAGATCGTCCGCGGCGCGCGTTTGATGACTTCGGAGACCTTCAGGTTTTCGAAGTCGATCCCCTGTTCGAAAGCGCGGCGCAGGTCGCCGTCCGTAAAGATGCCGAGAATTTTTTGATTATCGTCGACAATACAGGCGGTCCCGAGCCGTTTGCGCGTCATCTCAACGACTACGTCGCGAAGTCGGGCGCTGGGAGCGACGATCGGCATTTCTTCGCCGGTGTGCATGATATCGCGCACTCGCATGGAGAGGCGGCGGCCCAACGCGCCGCCGGGATGCAGAAAGGCGAAGTCTTTCGGCTGAAACTTTTTTTCTTCGAGCAGGGCGACAGCGAGCGCATCTCCCATCGCCAGAGCGACCGTGGTGGAAGCGGTGGGAGCGAGGTTCATGGGGCAGCCTTCTTCTTTCACCGAGACATCGATGACGATGTCGCATTTTCCGGCAAGTTCGCTGGCGGCATTGCCGATCAAGCCCACGATGGGAATGCCGAGGAACTTGAAATAAGGGACCAGACCGACGAGTTCATCGGTGGAGCCGTTTTTTGAGATAAGCAGGGCGGCGTCATCTCGCGTGACCATCCCGAGGTCGCCGTGGGCGGCTTCGGTCGGATGCAGAAAAGAGGAAGGGGTTCCGGTGCTGGCTAAGGTGGCGGAGATTTTCCGGCCGATGTGTCCGGATTTCCCGACTCCGCTGACGATGACGTGTCCGCGGAGCTTTGCGAAAATGTTGACAGCTTTAATAAAAGCATCATCGATTCGGTTCTCCATTTGAGAGAGTGCTTCGGTTTCGATGCGAAGCAAGCGTTTCGCGGCTTCGATACTTGAGCCGTTGGCGCGGGTCAGTGAATCGGATTTATCAGTAGTTGTCATTGAGAATATCCTTAATCGAGGAATCCCAGTGTCCGGCGGCATGCAGATAGAGGTCGACGAAATAGCGAGCCGCGCCGTGACCACCGGGTGCGGGCAAGATGATGTCCACGTGTCGGAGGACTTCCTCGTGGGCATCCATCGGGCATGCGGAGATTCCGCATCGCTTCATAACAGGCAGATCAATGAGATCGTCACCAATGAAGGCGATATGCATCGGATTCAGACTCATTTTCCGGACAATGGATTCGAAAACGGGCAGTTTTTTTGTCTGACCGAGATGAATTTCATCCAGTCGGAGATTTTTACAGCGCTGTTCGGTAGCGGGGGAGGAGCGGCCGGAGATGACTCCGGTTTTCACGCCGGTTTTGCGAATCCAGAATAAGCCGAAGCCATCGCGAGTTGAGAATTGCTTGGATTCCACGCCGTCATCGGCCATAATCACCCGGCCGTCGGTGAGAACGCCGTCAACATCCATAAGGAGCAGTTGCAGGTTCGACAGGCGAGTCCTGATTTCCTCGCTTAAGGACTTCGAATAATCCTGAATTGATGGTGGTTGGGGCATTATGGAATCCGGCACAGGGGTACACTTTTTGCTTTAGGGTAAAACATAAGCTTTTCAAAGAGGATTGTCAAGGCCCGGCAACACGATTGTGGGGCTTTTTGTATTGTTTAACATGTTATAGATAAAAGCCTTATGATGTCTTGGAAGCTGCGAATAGAGAATTATGCTCAGATGGCTCGAACAGATTGAAAAGCTATCGCCTGAGACTCTGTATTGACCGGAGGATTCAATGAAATGCTATATATGACTCTAATGTACACTGGAGTCGATTGAGGAGGATGCTTCAAATATCATCTGAATGTGAATTATTAGTGTTGACTTTCTTAACTTACAGGTGTACCTTGCAGTTAGGAAAATGAATACCAACAGACTGTTAATATCGATAGTTGTTTTGCTGGCAATCGTATTGCATGCTCATGCACAAGAAAAGAGGCATGAGCCGTTGATGGTTGGCCGGGCTCACACAGGCATAGAACGGATTGCACAACCATCCCTCGATCAGGAGTCGGATACTCTAAGCTGGGATGACGGGGAGCCGTACTATGTGTTTCGGTATCCCGATGTTTACGATGATGATTTTAGGAATCAGTACTTTGTCATGCCGGAAGATGCGATGATCGCGGGAGTTATGTTTGGATTCGCGACGGTTTCGCATGAGCGATATTCTTCAGGGGATCCTGATCTGGTGACGATTCTCTGGGAGACAAACGGGGACTC
>JAHIZR010000409.1 GCA_018814465.1 bacterium
GGAACAGCAAGATCAAGAACAGCAGCAGGAGCAGCAACAACAGGACGAACAACAACAGCAGGAAGAGCAGAAGCAACAGCAGCCGCAGCCGCAAGAGATGACCAAAGAAGAGGCGGAGCAGCTTTTGAATGCGCTGATGCAGGATGAACAAGATGCGCTGGAGAAGGTGAAGCAGGCGAAAGTGCAGGGCCGGAAAAAGCGGGAGCGGGACTGGTGATCGCCGTGCTTTTGTTTATAGCGATGCTGTTCGCGCCATTGGCGGAAGCGGCTGAATTGACGGCGACAGTAGACCGCACGGCGCTGTCTCTGGGCGAGACGGTTAATTACACAGTCACGTTCGACGGAGCGGCGACGGGTGTGCCGACGCCGGTGATGCCGGAGATGAGTCATTTTGAAATCGAATCGGGTCCCTATATGGAGACCAAGTTCGAGATTGTAAACCGGCGGCGCAGTTCACGGGCGAGCTATACCTATGTTCTGCGGGCGAATAGACCGGGGAGCTGCACGATCGGGTCATCGTATATCGATTATAAAGGCAAGCGCTATGCGACGGATCCGATAGCGATGAAGATTGCTTCCGCGACAGATGCAAGAGCAGGCGGCAGGTCAACCGAGATGGATGACGTCTTCATTCGAGTCATCACCGATAAGCACGAAGCTTACCCGGGCGAGCAGATTGTTCTGACCTATAAGATATTTTTTGCCGTGCAGATCACGAGTCCTGAGATTATTCATCCGAGAGCGACAGGATTCTGGACGGAAGAGTTTGAGATGCCGCGGCAGATGTCGCTGCGCGATGAAGTAGTGAACGGCCGTTCGTATAAATCAGGAGTTTTTTGGAAAGTGGCGGTTTTTCCGACGACGTCGGGAGATTTGACGATCCAGCCGATGAAAATCAAGACAAAAGTGGAGAGCAGGCAGGATCGCCGTTCTTTTACATCCGATCCGTTTTTCCGGTTGAGCCGTTCGATGCAGACGCGAGAGATTGCCTCGCCGCCGGTGACTCTGAAGATCAAGCCGCTTCCCGAGCAGACCCAGCCGGAGACCTTCGGCGGAGCCGTCGGACGTTTTACGATACGGGCGAACCTCGATAAGACAGAGTGCGACACGCATGACGCGGTGACGCTGACCGTATTACTGCGCGGAGTGGGGAACATAAAGACACTGCCGGAGCCGACCATTCAATTCCCGCAGGATTTCGAATACTATGAGCCGAAATCGGAAGAAAATATCGTGCGCAACCGGGCGAATATCGAAGGCACGAAGAAGTTCGAGTACGTACTGATTCCGCGAGTTTCCGGCCCCCAAGTGATTCCCGCGATTCAGTATTCGTACTTCGATCCCGAAACGGGAGACTATGTTACCGCTTCGACGCAGGCGATGCTGCTGCAGGTCAAGCATCCAAAAGCCGCGAACGCGGGCGAAGTGCCGCTGCCGTTCGGCAGAAAGCGCGGCGTCGAGAGTATTGCGAGCGACATCGCTTTTGCCAAAACGCATCCCGGAGTTTTTTATACCACATCCGTACAGCCACAGGCGACGGTTGTGTTTTGGATTTATACTGTTGGACCGTGGCTGGCGCTGGCGGGACTCGCTGTCGTGCGCCGCCGTTCCAGCCGATTTGAAACGGGGCGAATGAGTATCAGGCGGGCTGTCGCGCTGGCGATGAAAGAGCTGAACGCCGCGCAGAAGTCCGCAAGCGAAAACCGCGCTGAAGATGCCAACCGCATGACAGTGCATGCGATTCGAGTTTGTCTTGGGGCAGTGCTGAATCAGGATCCCGGCTCCTTGACCAGTGAGTCGATCACCGCGCTGTGGCAAGAGCAGAAGCTGGATGAAGCGTTCAAGGAACGCATCCTGACATTGCTTGATGAATGCGATCGTTCAAGATTCACGGCAGGGCTGCTGGAGGCCGCCGATGCCAGCAGGCTCGTCAGCGAAGGCAGGGAAATCGTTTCGCTATTCGAGTCCATCAGCGGGGGAGGAAGCGCATGAGGGATCGTGAATTGTACGGACTGAGCTTAGCCCTGATCGGCGAGCAGGATCGTTATCGCGTATTTGAGTCTCGTCCCGCCCACCACCCCATTCAAGATGTCGTCGCGGCTAAATGATTTGTTCCGGCTGGATTGTCTCGACAATCGCTGATGCAACACGCGGGAGCATGCTGCCTAAGAGGGTGGTGGTTGCAGAAATTCCGGGATTCCGGATAATTCGCCTTGGAGATGTCAGCATGCTTGGTTCTATCGCGCGAATTTCCGGAATGACAATGAAGATATCAGATTAGTCAAATTCCGGCCGGGTTGCGCGAGCTTCGGGACACACGCACTATGGAAACACTCTCACTGCTTAACCCGGCTCGGCGAGATACTACCAATCCGACCTTCATTGCAATGGCACTATCTTCTCGTTAGTAAAAGACTCTCTGCGCTTAGCCCGGCTCGGCGAAGCATTTTATAAACCACTATGATATTTTTAAGATAC
>JAHIZR010000410.1 GCA_018814465.1 bacterium
AATCCCGTGGCCAGTCCGGTGCTGGTCTTGTTCTTCGGCGGCTTCATTCTGGCAATTGCCGCCACCAAACACGGCTTTGACGTCCGTTTGGCGGCAGCCTTCATCAAACCCTTCGGCACCCACCCCAGCAGAGTCCTGCTCGGCATCATCCTCACTACCGGTGTCTTTTCGATGTTCATGTCGAATACCGCCACCACCGCGATGATGATTGCCATCCTGACCCCCCTTCTAAAGCACTTCGAAGGCCGCGGGCCGTTTAAAAAAGCGATGGTTCTGGCTGTTCCCTTTGCCGCGAATATCGGCGGTATCGGCACGATTATCGGCACCCCGCCAAACGCCGTCGCAGCCAGTGTGCTCGCCGGTATGGGTCATCAAATCTCGTTCATCGACTGGATGATTATCGGTGTCCCCCTCGTTGCGGTCCTGCTGGTCATCCTTTGGCTGCTGTTGATAGCCGTTTTCAAGCCGAAGAAAGAGGAGTTCGACATCCTCTTCCCCAAGCCCATTGAGGTGACTTGGGACTTGGCGATGGTCGTAGTGACATTTTGTGTGACCGTCCTGCTCTGGCTGACCGAGCCGCTGCACGGCATGCGCGCCGCCGTTGTCGCGCTGCTGCCGATCGGAGTCTTCACGATGTTCGGCATCATCGACAAGCATGACCTGAAGAAAATCGACTGGGATGTTTTAGTGCTTGTCGCCGGTGGAATGACGCTGGGTGTCGCCATGAAGAGTTCGGGATTATCCCAAGTGCTTGTCAATGAATTATCCTTTCTCTCTATTCCGGCCTTCGCGCTGATGCTGGTAGCCATCTTGATTTCGATCCTGTTGTCGAATTTCATGAGTCACACCTCGGCCTCCAACATGCTGGTTCCCATCGCGGCGTCTTTGGCTTTCGTTGATCCCCGAATATCCACCATCATTGTCGCCTTTTCTTGTTCGCTGGCGATGAGTCTTCCCATCAGCACCCCGCCGAATGCGATTGCTTTCGCCACGAACACCATCACTACGCGCGAACTGGCGAAATACGGCACGATTACCTCCGTGATCGGCATCGCCGCTTTGATGTTCATGTCCTGGATTCTGATGTCGGTCTGGGGATAAAACAGAGTATGGTTGGTACTCTGTCACACATCAAGTACGAGTTCCAAACTCTCTCATTCCGGAAATTTGCGCTCCGGCTCGCCGAGCCGGGTTAAGCGCAGAGAGTCTTTTATTAACGAGGATGTAGCAGCGCGCAACCCGGCCGGAATCTTATATCATTAATTATCAGCGAATTATCAGGATACTGCTGCTGTCGCGTAGAAACCGGTTGCTTTCCACGCTATGTCTCCTTATTTTGGGTAATTAAGTCGCCTAAAACATTTTCTCTTCAACAATCAGAAACCCTTCAACTTTAGAAATCGTCGGCAAGGAAAGGACTTTGATGAAGCGTGCATTAGTTCTCGGGGCTGGGATGGTCTCAAGACCATTAGTCAGATATCTTCTGGATCAGCCCGGATATTTCGTGAGAATGGCAAGCCGCACCGCGGCAAAAGCTGAAGCCATTATCGGTTCTCACAAACAGGGAGAAGCCGCGGCGCTCGTCGTCTCGGATGACAAAGCATTGGAAAAAATGATCACGGAAGCGGATGTTGTTGTCAGTCTGCTGCCCTATGAACATCACGTTAAAGTCGCCAAGCTGTGCATTAAACACAAAAAGCATCTGGTCACGACTTCCTATGTCAGCGCCGATATGCGGGCGCTCGACTCCGACGCTAAAGCAGCCGGTATTCTCATTCTGAATGAATGCGGATTGGATCCGGGCATCGATCATATGTCGGCCATGCGCATTATCCATGACGCTGAAGCAAAGGGAGGAAAAGTAACCGGTTTCAAGTCCAGCACCGGGGCGCTCCCCGCCCATGAAGCCTGCAACAATCCCTTCGGCTATAAATTCTCATGGTCTCCGCGCGGCGTTCTTCTGGCATCCCGCAATGCCGCCAAGTGGCTGGAAGACGGCAAGACAATCTCAATCCCGGGTGAACGGCTTTTTGAAAACTACTACCTGCAGGACGTCCCGGATACCGGAACCTTCGAGAATTACCCGAATCGGGATTCCGTACCCTACAAGGAAATCTACGGGCTCAAGGACGCGGCTACGGTCTATCGCGGCACGTTTCGAATGACGGGCTGGTGCGAGACGATGCGGAATGTGGCGGCTTTAGGTTGGCTGCAGGACAAACCCTTGGTGGGCTTCTCCGGTAAAACCTACGGAGATCTGACGGCTCATTTAGTAGGAACCACCGCCGGTAACGGACTGGCCCGCGCTGTCGCCGCTTACCTTGAACTGAAACCATACGCTGCCATTGTCAAGCGCATGGATTGGCTTGGACTGTTCGGTGATCGGCGGCTTCCGGCCGATAAGGACACACCGCTCGACTATCTCAATGTTCTGACACTGGACAAGATGGCTATGCCCAAGCATGAACGGGATATGGTGGTGATGCATCACGAGTTTGTGATTGCCTATCCTGATCGCAAAGACTTCGTAACGTCGACTCTGGTTGATTACGGCATCCCCAATGAAGATACATCCGTGGCGCGAACGGTTGCTCTTCCCGCCGCGATTGCGGTCAAGATGATCTTTGAAGGGAAGATCAAGGAAACCGGTGTTCACGTTCCTGTGATGCCGGGCATCTATAATCCGATTCTTGACGAACTGGAGACGGACGTCGGCATCAAGTTTACGGAACGGATCACATCCGAACCAACTAAATAGATCACGACGCATTAATGCAGTTAAGCCCCTGCAATTGCCGGGGCTTTTTGATATTCGCCGCCACGAGGACATTGATGTTTCCGCCGAGCCTTATCTAAACAAAAAATCGTCTCGATATCGAACCCTTCGAGGGGCGCAACCTCACCTTGAATCTACTTTGAGATTGAATCCAAATGGAGTATCATCATGCAAAGACCTTCTCTCGGCAGATCTTTTGCACATCTTTCAGTCAATCGAATTGGTGATAATCGTAAGATTGAACTTTATTTCATTAATTATCAGCGCATTATGAAAAGTATGCGTTATCGCGCAGAAACCGGTTGATTTCCAAGCCATGTCTCCTTATTTTTATTATTTTAAGACTAATACGTTTCTGAATTGCACGCTCTAAACATAAAACGACTATGAACTTCTTGGTCTTAGGGTCCGGTATGATTTCCCGGCCCATGATTCGATATCTGCTGAACCAGCCTGATTATCGAGTAACGACTGCCACCTTATCGCTCGATCGGGCTAAGCAGATTATCAACGGTCATGAGCGGGGCATGGCCATTTATCACGACGTCACAAACCTGCCGGAAACCGAGAAGCTTGTAATGGCGGCCGATATCGTTGTCAGCTTGGTTCCCTACCAGTTTCATATCGATGTTGCGAATATGTGCATTAAGCACCGCAAACACATGGTAACCACCTCCTATGTTCGCGAGAATATGCGCGCATTGGATGAGAAAGCCAAAGAAGCGGGCATTCTCCTGTTGAACGAGTGCGGACTCGATCCGGGAATTGATCACATGTCGGCCATGCGGATGATTCACGATGCACACAGTAAAGGCGGCAAGGTTATTAGCTTTCATTCAGTCTGCGGCGCGCTCCCCGCTCCCGAAGCAAACAACAATCCTTTCGGCTATAAATTCTCCTGGTCGCCGCAGGGAGTCTTGATCGCGTCGCGCCAATCGGCGCGTTGGCTTGAACACGGTCAGGAAATTAAGGTTAACGGCCCCGACTTGTTCGCGAATTACCATATCCATGATGTCCCCAAGGTCGGGACTTTTGAAGATTATCCTAATCGGGATTCTCTTCCCTATCGCGACGCCTACGGCCTACAGGACGCACACACTGTCTACCGTGGCACACTGCGGCTCATGGGATGGTGCGAAACGCTGAAAACCATCGCTGATATCGGCTGGCTCGATGAATCACCTCTGCGAGACAAAACCTGCAAGACATATGGCGACTTGACTCGTTACCTCCTTCATGCCGAAAACGAAGCCGATGCCGTCACAGCAGTCTCCAAACACACCGGATTGAAACCCGCCGCGTCCGCCATGAAGCGAATCGAGTGGCTGGGACTGCTGAGCAAGGATCCGCTTCCCGAAAACATGGAATCGCCGATTGACTATCTGCATGAACTGACCCTGCGCCGGCTTCCCCTTCAGGAAGGGGATCGCGATATGGTCGTCATGCATCACGAATTCACGATTCAGTACGAAGACCGCACCGAAGAGCGCACCTCAACCCTTGTTGACTATGGTGTGTCTCATGACGATACTGCTGTAGCCCGCACCGTCACCTACCCTGCTGCCATCGCGACAAAAATGCTTGCGGAGGGCAAGCTTGCCATGACCGGAGTCCGCATCCCGATTTATCCTGAAATCTATAATCCGATTCTGGATGAATTAGAAATGGACTACGGCATTACTTTCATCGAGCGTACGCTGCCGAAAAAACCCAAGTAGGATATGAACTAAAAAGCCCCGGCAGTCACCGGGGCTTTTCATTTGAAATCTGAAATATCAAAACCGTCGCGCGCATTCTGGTCGACAACGAAGAGTCACTTGAATATCCGGTTCACCCAGCGATGCAGATTATTGATGCGCTTTCTGGGGATTCCCGCCGAAGCCGGCAGCCCTTCGCCGACAAACCGCACATCCTCGATGGTATAGACTGCGCGCGGATTATACTGTTTGACGAGGTCAATGAGTCCGGGAAGCTGGGCGCGGGATACGACCATAAACAGGATCTTCACCGGCCCCTCTCTGCCCTCGCCGTCAATCGTAGTGAGAACATATCTTTTTTCGCGCAGAACATTGGCTAACTGCTCGGCGTCGACACGAGTAATGACACGCAAAATAGCCTTGCCGATCGCGAGCCTGTTTTCCAGCACCATCCCCACATAATTTCCCGCCGCGAAACCGGTGGCATAAGAAATGTAATAGATCCAATGGGTGAGATTGCTGAAAACCTGAGAAATCACGACCAGCCAGATCAAAACCTCAAAAAAGCCGAAAAACGGCGCGAGAAACCGCATCCCCCGCGCGATAAAGATCACACGGATAGTGCCGAGGCTGACATCGATCACCCGCGCTAAAAAGATGAGGATCGGAATAATCAGCCAACCCATCAACTCATGTCCAAAGATTGTTTCCAGATTTGCCATATCAGTAAGCAGGAATTAGAACCCAATTGTCATTCTGGACACCCGCCTGTGGCAATAATCAAATCCCCTTGCTTTCATGTCTCCGATGAGCGGATTTGCGGGGCGTCCAGAATCTCATAGCCTCGTTACATCATATATCAATATAGCAAATTCTCCTCGATTCGCAACTCGCATGCTTATCCCCTCCAGCAAAAGCTCCGATTATCACCGGAGCCTTTTGTTTTCTGCTTATTAAAGTATTCAAACCCTCTTCCCGCCGAGCCGGGCTAAGCACAGATAACGCTCGACTATCCTATAAGTGAAGGTGCGCAACCCGGCCGGAACAATCACTTAATTAACACCGCACTCCGCGTCACCGCAGGCATCCCCGGCGCTTCGATCCTGACGAAATAGTACCCGCTCGTTAACTGCGCGGAACCAATAGCAAGTTCGTGATCTCCCGCAGGCAATACTCCATTGGCCAGATCAACTACTTTCCGCCCCAGCATATCGAACAGCGCCGCCTTCACGATGGCACTGCTCGTCAATGTGAACCGCAGCGAAGCGGTTGCATTAAACGGATTGGGATAAACATCATACACCGTGAACGATTGCGGAACGGCCATGCTGTGCGTTGTGCTCATCGCGCTCAGATCCAGCAGGTCGATTCTGTTTCCGCGCGCATTGGGAACAGCTAACACATCGTTGATTAAATCATAGAAAATATCCGCGCATCCTTCAAAATCGTCCGCAACCGATACGGGATCATTCAGAAACTCATCATCCCAGAGATAAATATTGTCGTTGCCCCCGAATCCCGGCACATAGTTGCTCGACACATAGACATTCCGCTCCGCGTCCATCGTGATGCCGTCCAGCACCGAGAACGTGGTTGCCGTGAGCGTCGTCACTTCATAGTCCGGCAGCGAAATCGCCCGGATCGGAGCATTCTGCGGCATGGCACAAGTCAGCAAACGGCTCTCCTGCGCGTCGTAGAAAACTCCGTTAACTTGCGTGAGATTAGAGGCGATCACCTCCCAATCACCCGTCGCGATTTCCATTCGCAGCACTCTGCCGCGTTGGCTGTCGGAAATATAAAAATAGGTCCCGTCACTATCAAGATCATTCAAATATCCCGCGCTGCTCACTGCATAGGATGTAATAAGTTCCGCGGTATAGGCATGATACAGCTTGACTTGATTCGAGCTGTTGCAGCAGATCGTATCTCCGACAACGCAGATTCCGGCCGGAGCGCTTAGTCCGGTCGCCCAGATCGTGATATTCTCCAATGAGTCCATGACGGCAATCGAGTTGCCGCCGTTATTGGAGATGTAGTATGAATAGGTTCCGGGATGATAGACGATGCTCTCCGGGCTGTTCAGTTGCGCAAAGCCCGTCAGACAGAGAGCAAGTGTGAGGGAAAAGAGGAAGCATGTTTTCATAGATCACCCAGTGGTTTTTGCTTTGGGACCCACCAGATTAGACTATGATATCGCGGATTTGATGCAGATAATAGTATAATCAAATTTTACCGAATTGTCACCTCCAACGCCTCACTTTCACAAATTACCAGGCCATCTTCCGCCATAACCGGATTTCTCATCTGCGCGGAGTAGGGTAATACATTCACACAATCCCCTTGAAAATAATTAGATACCCCCACACCGCCGGCAAAACCGATTAAAAGCAGCGCCGCCGCCCGCAGCAGCCAGAGCTTGCCCGCTGACCTCGTTCTCGGCAGGGGATAGCGCACTTCAGGCAATTCCGGCTCGAAATCTCCCAGCTTGTCCGTATCCTGCTTCAGCTTGGCAAACGCTTCCCGGCACTCGCCGCATTCCGCGAGATGACTCAGAGCTTGCGCTTTTTCTTCGCCTTCCAGCAGATCCAGCGCCAGCTTCAGCAGTGTGTCTTCATTCAAATGTTTCATAGTCTGTTTCTTTGTTAATATAGTCAACCTGCGTGGATCTCAATTCGCCACAGCGCCGAACCGCTCAACTCGTCATCCTGAGGGTCGCATTTCACGATACTGTAAATCCTGCCTGACACGCGACCCGAAGGAACTCCGCCCACTTGCCCTGCTTACATTCAAGTTTCACGTTTCAAGTTTCTCGTTTCATCTTCTCCCGGCACTTCTTCACCGCATAAAAAATCCGCGACTTCACCGTTCCTAAGGGCAGTCCGGTCAGTTCGGCAATTTCGCTGTAATCATGCTCGCCGTAAAACCGCAGAATCAGAATATCCCGGTGCGATTCATCCAAAGCAAACAGCGCCTTTACCAATTGCCTGTCCTGTTCGCGATTCAACACCGCTTCAAGCGGACTAACCGTATCACCCGCCTGATCGAATCCTTCCAGTGCAGCCTGTTTATTCGCTCGTAATCGTTCTTTCAAGGCCAACCGATACACGATGGTTCCGGCGAGCGCGGCAAAACTTCCTTTCGTCTGCTCCTCTCCATAATCCAGCAGGCGCACGAACGTTTCCTGCACGGCATCCTCAGCCGCCGGTGGATCTCCGCTAACCAGCAAAGCCAGTTTCATTAAACGAGGACGATGGCGGCTGATCAGTTCCCGCCAGGCTGATTCGTCGCCATCCCTTGCTCGCCGAATTAACATCCAGTCGGATCTCATTTACCGATTCCAGCCTTGCGGCACCATTCCTGAATCTCCGGGACATCCGACTGCGAACACCAGTATTGCTCTACTCTCTCCCGATGCTGGAGTGGAATCACTTTCTCTAAGTGTTTCGTATACCATTCGAAGAGTTCGCGGCGCATCGCGGGCGCGTTTGCTTTCAATGTATCCAATGTGCTGACCATTGCATATGCATAATTCGAAACGATCCATCTCCCCGCCGATGAAGCGCTCGCAAACTGCACTTTCCAACTGTCTAACCCGGCGCTGCGATAGTCCGACAGCCATTGCCTCATCACCACTGCGGCTTCCTCGGAGTACGGCTTATCCGACTCGGTCACTCGAATCGCCAGCCCCAGCATCACTCCCTCGGACTTCAACGGATCGAGAATCTCTGAGTCATAGAGCGTCAGCGCAAAATAAACCGGCCTCCCGAACTTCGCCGCATAGTTGGTCAGATAAACTACCAGCGAATCGCCCATTTCACTGTAAACGGGCGGCTTCCCGCTTTCCTTCATTGCGGCCAGTCGGCGGTCTCTGAACTCCTCAATCTCTTCCTGCGTCATGAAGCGCGGCAGCCCCTGTTCCATCAAATAGCCGGGGTACCATTCGGTATTCATCAGCGAGCGGTTCACGATCGTCACATCCGTCCGGTAATTCAGAATCCGCTGCAAGACCCAGCAGGGATAGGTATCGTTATCGCCGTTCGTAATCAGAATCGCGTTTCTGTCGAGTGTCGTCAGGACGTTGTAATTGTAGTCCATGACCTCTTCGGCAATCGCCGCCCCCTTCAGCAATCTGCGCAGCGCGTTGTTCAGCTTATCTTCATCCCGCCGTTCCATATAAATTCCCACCAATCCGAACCACGGATCATTGTAAGTCGGATCAAGTTCGATTGAGCGCTCGAAATAACGCTGTCCTTCAAAATCGCCGACCGCGCCATGCTTCAGCAGTCCCGCCAAGTAGAGCAGCGTCGGATTCGCCGGATACTTCTTCACTCCCTTCATTAACAGTTCTTCATAGTTTTCCTGCTCCGCATAACGCGCCGCATACATCCAGTTCGCGTAAGCATCTTCGGATGGAAACACATCATAGTATTCCTTGCACCGCTGTGCCCACTCGACATAGACCTCTTTTTCGTATAGCGCCTCGCGCTTGCTGACCACCTTCTCCGGTCGGGCGATATCTTTCGGCGATGCGCACCCCTGTTGCAGCAATAGCAACCCTAAAATAATCAGAATGATACTTGTTCTCTTAATTCCCGTAAACATGATTTCATCCTCGTTTCGTTCGTTTATTAATATAATCCTCCTCAACGAAAAAAGTTCATTAGTTTCCTTGGTTCTTGCTGAATTGAGGTGTTGAGAATTCCTACAAAAAGAGGGTCATTCCCCTAATCATCATGGCAATTCTATCCGCCTCCGGCAAGTTTTGTTAGCATACGCTTCAGTCGGCTCAATAAAGATATATCTTCTCTCGACTTGACTTTGATTAGCCCAAATTGAACACGAAATCAGTATAAATCAGCGCTGCCTCTCACCGTCTCATCTCTGTATCCTTTGATGTTGCTCTCGTCACATAGGCAAATGCCCGCAACATGGACTTCTGAACCACTATTGCGAATTAGCTAAGAATCTCACTCAGGCGTTCCCTTCAAAAAAAATCGGGTGTTTCCCTGATTAAGAGAAACGACTCGCTTGCCGATAACAATAGTAATCGCGCTTACCATTTATCAGAGTAACGGTTGTAAACGCAGTCGGACTCCCCACCTAAGAATTCATCCTCAATCTCAAAACAGAGACGGCACATGGATTGCTGATTAGCTCAGCACAGATAGACTTCCGATTTCTCTGTCATGTTCAGTTTCAATTTAAGGAGCAACGCATGAGCGTTCAAAAGGTAAATGACTTGTTAGCAACCGATCGTCGAGCGGGCAAATTCCTGACTTTTGTTCTCGCAGAAGAGGAATACGGATTTGAGATTCTGAAGGTCAGAGAAATCAATGGAATGATGGCAATCACAGCTCTCCCTTGC
>JAHIZR010000411.1 GCA_018814465.1 bacterium
ACCTATCTCGAGCACCAGGCCCGTATATGACACAGCTCCACTGTCGCCAGTTTGGCGGCTACATTCGGACGCGGAGCGATGACAAATCATTGGAACGACCTCATGAACACCGATGTGGCGATGGTCATGGGTTCCAATGTTGTCGAGAATCATCCGATAGCGGCGAAATGGCTGCGTCGCACCAAGGAAAAGGGCGCGCTGATCATCAACTGTGATCCGCGCTACACAAGAACCTCTTCATTTGCCGATATTTATTGCAAGCTGCGCAGCGGCACCGACATTGCTTTTGTCGGCGGGATGATTAATTACGCTCTTGAAAACGGTTTTTATCAGAAGGACTACGTAGTAAATTATACGAATGCTTCTTTCATCATCAGTGAGAAGTTCGGCTTCAACGACGGGCTTTTTACCGGTTATGATGAAGCGACTCGTTCATACGATAAGTCCAATTGGATGTACGAATTTGGTCCGGACGGGATTCCTCGTCAGGACAAGACGCTGCAGCATCCGCGCTGCGTCTTTCAGTTGATGAAGCAGCATTTCAGCCGCTATACGGTTGACAAGG
This sequence comes from bacterium, assembly GCA_018814465.1. Classification (GTDB taxonomy): domain Bacteria; phylum Electryoneota; class RPQS01; order RPQS01; family RPQS01; genus JAHIZR01. Next base: position 566 of record JAHIZR010000411.1, read on the forward strand.
TTTGTGACATCACGGGCGCGCCCAAAGAGACGTATCTGCAGGTCTGCAAGCATTACACGTCAACTTGGGCGCCGGATCGCGTGGCGACCTGGATGTATGCAATGGGAACAACGCAGCACACCCATGGCACACAGAATATCCGGACCTATGCCATCCTGCAGCTTCTGCTGGGAAATATCGGGTTGGCCGGCGGCGGCGTGAATGCGCTGCGCGGCGAATCGAATGTGCAGGGCTCGACGGATATGGCTTTGCTTTTTCATATTCTGCCGGGCTATCTGGCTTCTCCCGAGAAGAAGAATCAGTCGCTTGCCGAGTATCTTGAAGCGAACACTCCGAAGACCAAGGATCCCAAGTCAGCGAACTGGTGGGGGAATTATCCGAAGTACATTACTTCCCTGCTGAAAGCTTGGTATGGCGATCATGCGACGGCGGAAAACGATTTCGCGTTTAACTATCTGCCGAAGCGCAGCGGCAACTATTCGCATATTTCGCTGTTTGAAGCGATGTATGCGGGGCAGATCAAGGGCGCGATTCTGTTTGGTCAGAATCCAGCCGTGGGAGGTCCGAATTCCAAGAAGGAGCGGGCCGCGCTTGAGAAGCTGGAATGGATGGTGGCTGTTGATCTCTGGGAGACGGATACTTCGGTCTTTTGGAAACGTCCCGGTGTGAACCCGGCTGACATTCAGACCGAGGTATTTCTCTTGCCGGCTTGTTCTTCCGTTGAAAAGGAGGGCAGTGTATCGAACAGCGGTCGCTGGGCGCAATGGCGTTATATGGCTGTCGAACCGCAGGGAGAATCGAAATCCGATCTGTGGATTCTGGACGCGCTCTGCAAATCGGTGAAAGCCGAATACGAAAAGGGCGGAGTATTCCCACAGCCGATTACGGAACTTGCCTGGGATTACGGCAACGGACCCGGCATTGATCCGCACCATGAACCCGATGTTCATTTAGTCGCGCGGGAAGTGAACGGCTACTTTACAAAGGACACCGAGATAAATGGCAAGCCTTATCGGAAGGGCGATCAGGTTCCTTCTTTTGCCTTTTTACAGGTGGACGGTTCCACTTGTTCCGGAAATTGGTTATATTGCAACAGCTACACCGGACCGAATAAAGAAGACAACAAGATGGCTCGCAGGGGCAAGGAAGATGCTCCTAATAAAATCGGTTTATATCCTAATTGGTCTTGGTGCTGGCCGGTAAACCGCCGGATTATCTATAATCGGGCATCAGTTGATCCGCAGGGTCGTCCGTGGAGTCCATCGCGTTGGGTGATTCGTTGGAATCCGGCTTTGGCCGATGGGAAAGGAGGATGGGAAGGCGACGTACCGGATGGCGGCTGGCCTCCCGGTGAGAAGCATCCCTTCATCATGAAGCCGGACGGGCATGCATGGCTGATGGCAGCGAATCTGGCGGACGGACCGTTTCCCGAGCACTATGAACCGCTGGAGAGCCCGGTCAGCAATGGTATGTCCGGAACGCAGATGAATCCGGCGGTCAAGCTCTGGCATGTTTCGAATCCCGAAGGCAATCCGGTCGGCGATGTTGAAAAATATCCCATCATCGGCACAACCTACCGGGTGAGCGAACACTGGCAGGCTGGTGCAATGACCCGCAACCTGCCGTGGCTGTGCGAACTGGTTCCCGATGTCTTTGTTGAGATGAGCAACGATCTGGCTCGGATCAGGGGCGTCAAGAATGGCGATCGCGTGGTCGTCACAACAGCGCGGGGCGAGATGGAAGCTTATGCACTGGTGACGCACCGCTTTGAGCCGTTTACGGTTCACGGCAAGACCGTGCATGAGATCGGGATCATCTGGCATTTCGGTTACGCGGGACTCGCCACCGGCGACAGTGCGAATATGCTTACAACGCATGTCGGCGATGCCAACACGATGATTCCGGAGTTCAAAGCCTTCCTCTGTGATGTTCATCTGAAAGGAGCCGCCGCATGAAAGCCATGTTGATTGATGCAACTCGCTGCATCGGCTGCCGCGCATGTCAGGTGGCCTGCAAAGAGTGGAATGAACTGCCTGCGGAGAAGACAGAATTCTTTGCGGGAAAGGGATATCAGAATCCTCGTGACCTGTCCTCCAAAACATGGACACTGATCACATATAATGAGATACAGATCGAAGACAGGTTTGACTGGGTCTTCGGCAAGAAGCAGTGTTTTCATTGCAATGAGCCGGCCTGTGCGACTGCTTGCCCTGTGCATGCGCTGGAAAAGACGCCGGAGGGGCCGGTTATCTATCATGCGGATCTCTGTCTTGGCTGCCGCTATTGTCAGTTGGCTTGTCCCTTCTTGGTTCCCCGCTTTGAATGGGACAAAGCCATTCCCGAGATTCGGAAGTGCAATATGTGTCCCAGTCGCGTTGCGGCTGGAGAAGAACCGGCTTGTGCGAAAGTCTGCACGACCGACGCGATTGTTTTCGGTGAACGTGATGATTTGATTATGGATGCGGAAGACCGCATTCGCCGTGATCCGCGCAATTATGTACACCATATTTACGGCAAGGATGAAGTGGGGGGCACTTGTGTGATGCATTTATCGAATGTTCCGTTCGAGGAGCTGGGTTTCGATACCAGTCTCGCCGCGAAAGCGCTCAACAAGAAATCCGAAGTCGCTATGAAGCCGGTGCCCTTTGTGCTGGCGGGACTCGGACTGACGTTGGGAGCGGTTTCGTGGATTGTGAATCGCCGAATTGAGAACCAGCAAAACCAAAAAGTGGAGGATGCATCATGACACAAGCGAAGTCAAAAGCTTCCTTTGGACTAATTGTCCTGCGCCTGTTAGCTTTGCTGGGCATCGTCCTCATTGTATACCGATTTGCTAACGGACTCGGCTCTGTGACAAACCTGAGTGATGGATACCCGTGGGGTTTCTGGATTGGGTTTGATATTCTCGCGGGCATCGCGCTCGCCGCCGGCGGCTTTGTTATGGCCGGAACGATTCATATTTTCGGCGGATCTAAATATCATCCGCTCGTTCGCCCGGCGATTTTAACTGCCTTTCTCGGCTACCTGCTGTTCATCTTTGGATTGTGTGTTGACTTGGGCCGTCCGTGGAATCTGTGGATTGCGATTATTTCGTGGAATCATGCGTCGCCGATGTTCGAGGTAGCATGGTGTGTCATGCTTTATACGTCGGTGCTGGCGCTTGAGTTTTTGCCGGTCATCTTTGAACGCTATAAGCTGACCGGGCTGCACGCGATCTGGAAAGCGTTGGTGCCTTGGATAATCATCGGCATGCTGAGTCTCTTCACATTGGCGATGACCTATTCTGTGGTCTGGATGCTGATTATCGGCGGGATTCTCCTGTTCTGGGAAATCATGATGAAGGCGGGACTGATGCCGCGTGACAAGCAGATGCCGATTCTGCTGATTATGGCGGGCATTATGTTTTCGTTTATGCATCAGTCGTCGCTGGGATCGCTCTTCCTGCTCGCGCCGACAAAGCTGTCCGCGCTCTGGTATTCGCCGATTCTGCCGTTGCTCTTCCTGCTCTCCGCGATTACCGTGGCGCCGGCGATGGTCATTTTTGAATCGCTGGCCAGTGAGAAAGCTCTGGGACATAAAACAGAGTTTTCTTTACTGGCTGGACTCGCAAAAGCGATGCCTTATCTATTGTCTTTCTATCTGCTACTTCGCGTTGCGGATCTCGTCGGACGCTATAGTGTTGCTGATGCATTCACGCTTTCCGGTGCGGCTGTGTCTTGGTGGCTGGAGATATCGATCGGTATTGTGATACCGCTATTGCTCTATTTGACTCCCGAATCGCGCGACAGCCGACGCGGTTTGATGTGGAGTTCCGTTTTCGTGATTGTTGGCTTGATCTGGCATCGCTTGAATGTATCAGTGATCGGCATTAAAGTTCAGGCTTGGGAAACCTACTATCCGTTTTGGGCAGAGATCTTTATTTCGGTAGGTATCGTTTCAATCGGTATCTGCGCGTATCGATGGGCGATGTTGAACTTGCCAATTTGTGAGCATAATTCTGCGGAATCATCGTAATCGAGAATCACGGCATGTCGGACGATTTGCTGCTGTCTTGACAAAGCCATAATCAAATAAGGATACTTGCCAATGGTTAAGCCATCTCATCATATACCGAGATCTCATCTCTTCGAGCGAACATTGCCGCTCTTTCTCGTTGTCATAACAGCGATCATCGTTGTTTTTCAAGCTCAGATATTGCTTGAAGTAAGATCTGAGCTTGCCGGTTTGAAAGAAACAATTGCCTTGCAGAATGAAGTGTTCACTACGGACCAAGCGATGGAACCCTTTGCTCCGCTGGAAGAAAACTGTACACGCTGTCATAGCGAACGACGCTTTGCCGGATTTCATGGCAGTGATAAGGATATCGGCGCCATGATCAGTCATATGGAAATGAATGAAGAATTGGAATTGTCGCAGTTCGATGTAGACCGTATTCATAAATCTATTCAGTTTCTGAAGTGCGTGAGTTGTCACGGCGAAGAAAACCTGAAAACGATGGCAGGAATGAGCAGTGCAAAGCGACTTGAAGTTGTCGAACGAATGCGCACGAAACCGGGTGCGAATATCTCAGACGAAGACGCCCGGGCGATTGAGCGCGCGATTCAGAACATACAGGGCTTCTAAAGGAGAATAAATATATGAAAGCACTTAGAATCGTACTCACCATTCTCATCTTGGGCGCGCTCTGGGGAGCAGTCGAGCTGATGTCTCTGCCCACCTTTCTGTACATCAGTGCCGGAATCCTGTTCCTCACCATCGGACGCACGTTAATGAACAAAGTCGGTACGAGCATCGCCATCGGCATCGTTGTCTGCGCGTTGAAGATAGTTAACTTTACATACTTCTTTGCCTGTATGTGGGGTGGAATTCTTGCCGTGGCGGTTTCGTTCGATCTGCTCGCGACGCTTTTCTGGAAGGAAGAATCATGGTCGGTGGTAAAAGCATCGGTTCTGGGATTTGCCGGCGCGGCGGTAGCGGCTCCGTTGTTCATTGTCTGGGTACTTTGGCTGGTGCCGGAACCGCGCTGGGTAGAAGGCGGCCTGAGCTTGGCTCTGGAATACTTCACGACGACCGGACTCTATTCGGCGCTGTTCAGTCTGGTGGTTGCCGCGGCCGGCTTCATGCTCGGCGGCTTCCTCAAGAAGTGGTACCCGGCGGAGCGCAAAGCGATTTCGCATTCCTGAGTTGTGTCCTCGCGCAGCAACTGTATTCTCGCAAGACGGATTTTCTGAGATTACAGCAGTTGATTCCATAACGGGCTGCGTGTTTACACGCGGTCGGATTTTATATGCGGCGGCAGGTGTTTTCACCTGCCCCGCTTATCTCATAGGGACAGCATGATTGCGCTTGAACAAAAAATCTGGAAGTGGAAAGCGGCGTCCGGCGACATGCCTGCCTCGACCGAAGAAGTCCAAGACTGGATTGCCCGCGAGACGACTCTGACGGTTGTGGTGAACGGCAGCGAATTGGTTTCGTTTTCCAGCAGTCCCGATCATTGTCAGGATCTCGCATTAGGATTCCTTTTTACCGAAGGAGTCATCACGTCCCGCGGCGATATCGCGCGGCTGCATCACGATGTCTCCGCCGATCGGGTGGAAGTGGATCTTGCTGAAGGGATCGATTTCAAACCTGCCGAGTGGAACCGCACGAGGACGTTGACATCCGGCTGCGGTCAGGGTGTTCAACTGAACGCACCGCCCAAGCCGCGCCGGGTGATCAAGGATGAAGAGCCGTTGTGTGTTGACGCGACTTATTTTCGGCGGTTATTCTCCAATTTGCGCGCTTTCTCGGTCTGGTATGAGCGCACCGGTTGTATTCATCAGTCCACACTGGTGCCGATTCCCGGCGCGCCGATTATTCGCGAAGATATCGGCCGTCACAATGCGGTCGATAAAGCCATCGGCGCGGGTCTGGCGGCGGGCGTGAACTTCGGACACTCCCTGCTGAGTACGACCGGAAGATTGTCTTCGGATATGACGTCCAAGGCGGCGCGCGCGGGCATCCCGATGATCGTATCGCGTTCCGCGCCGACGTCGCTTGCTGTAGCCATCGCTGAGGATGCCGGCATGACTCTGATCGGTTTCGTGCGCGGTCCCAGAATTAATATCTATACTCATCCGCATCGCATCAATCTGAATCCGCCTGACATGGATGAGCCGGAAGACTAACCAACCATGAATCCAAAGGATTTTCGATCAATGGTTGATTGAAGATTCATTAGATTCTTAGTCGAAAGATTATGTCTCAAAAAGAAACGGCACTAAACAAACTGGAAGCCTTTGACCGCGATTTCTCCGCCTTGCTGAAAAAGTACGAGAGCGAGAATCCGTTCCAGCGGCCTCCGGCGATTACCGAACCTGAAGATCTCGAACAAAGATTATCCGAGGGCAGATATCTTTTGCGTCCATGCGGAGTCGAGTTCCGCAGCGATATGAGCGGGCAGTATGCGCTCGACCTGTTCGAGCTTTTATTGGAGTATATGCCGGAGGAGGGCGACGGTCTGCAGGCGATTCAGGAAAAATTCATTTCAGGTGAAGTCGACCGCTTCAAGCTGCTGGAATTCATCTTCAGCAATCAGGGACCTGATATCGCGCGCATCGTTCGTCAGCACGGCCTTTCGTTTGACCTGATGAGTATGTTCGCGGTTTATTACGGCAGACCCTATCGGGCGCATGCCGCGAAACGACTTCTCAAAGATGTCGATCTCAAGCTGTGGACAGCGGGTTATTGTCCGGTTTGCGGTCACTGGCCGTCGCTGAGTCATCTGCACGACAAGGAAGGAAACCGTCATCTCTGGTGTCTGCACTGCGGCACGATCTGGCCTTTCAAACGGCTGACCTGTCCCTTCTGTCTCAATGAAGACTATCAGAAATTGGATTTCGTGACACCGGAAACCAATGAGCCCTATCGCGCGCAGGTTTGCTCCAAATGCAAACGCTATGTGAAGGAAATCCGCACGAATCTGCCGCTGGATGATGTGCCTTTTGACGCAGTCTTTCTGGGAACCATATCCTTGGATGCGGCCGTCCGTCAGGAAGGCTATATTCAGGAATCTCCGCTCAACGTTCGCTATGAAGATCCCGAAGGCAATGAATTGCTGCTGTATCGTCAGCAGCGAGGCACGTGCAGCGGCGGAAGTCCCGAAGATGAAATCGAGTAGCTTGAATATTTATTAAAAAACAAAGCAGGCTCTTCCGATTGGAAGAGCCTGCCTTCTTTACGACGGACGTTGTGGAATCTGCCTACTTAACAAGCATCATTTTTCGTTCCGCCGTAGTTCCGTCAGCCTGGATCCGGTAGAGGTAGATACCGGAAGGCAGTGAGCTTCCATTGAAGGAAACCGTATGCCGGCCCGGACTCATCGTGCGATTGACCAACGTAGCGACAATCTGACCGATCGTATTATATATGTTGAGCGAAACATGCCCTGTTGATTTCAAATCGAAGGCGATCGTCGTCTCCGGATTGAACGGATTCGGATAATTCTGGTGAAGCATAACGCTGGTCGGTATGCCGGCGGCTGTCCATTGGTGAACCGGCTGAATTGGTTCGCCGAAATATTCCAGTATCCGCTCCAGCACATTGACATAATGTGTCGTGTTCACCATCCCGCATGCCGCTTCCAGCGCGCGGCTGAAATAGATAACCCGGTAGCCGCCTTCATAACGAATGGCGCCGAATCCTCCCTGCGAGTACTCATAGAGTCCGACCGCGGAACCCATTGGTTGTATTCGTGAAGGACTGAGGGCTCCGTTTCCCGCGCAGCCGCCTCCGATCAGCAGCAGACTGGTGCCGTCGGCCACCGGGTCTCCCGTCACTCCGCTAAGCTGCGTATTCCCGGCTAATCCCTCTGATATGGCGTGTAAATAGTTGCTGTAAAAATCCGTGCCCGCCAGGTCTTCGTCAATATTCTGTCCGGCAAGCAGCAAATTGCCGCCCTCATCGAGATAGGAAGCAAGCAAGGTTTGATCAGCAGGAGTAATTGTGTTTTCCGCTTCATTGCCGCAGATCCAGATCACATTTTCATATTCATTGAATCCCGGCATGTCTAATGCGGATAATGACAGAACGGAAACGCTGTCGTAGCGGCTTGCTGTCAGCAGTTCATCCAGTGCATCGATATAGTAATTGCCATAGCCCGAAGCATGATCGTCGATGATGAGCAGAGTTGGGGGTCTGCCCACACGGACGGATACGGATCTCGTCAACGTAACTCCGCTGGCGTTGATTTCGAACACGATTTCCGACGTATGAACATCTGCTATGATGGGATCAACATCCACTCGCAGCGCATCCATTAGATTACTCACCATCTGACCGGGCATGATATGATCCCATGAGTATGTCGTGTTCGTGAGTGTCAGCGCCGGATCATCTGTTGTCACCGTCACGGTCACATCATTAGCGACATGCCATCGTCCATCGTTGACGATCCCGAAGATGATGTAGCTCCACTCACCTGCTTCAAGCCGCTCATCACCGTCACCTCCTTGGATATCTTCGACCACGAAATGAGCGATATCGAGATAGGGCAGATAAGCAGAGAGAGTGGATTCGAGATCAATCGTTCCCCAGCCGAGATAGGACGGATCATAAGTCGGATTCTGCTCCACGATCGAGCGAGAATGAGCCTCCACTCGGTCAACAATTTCTTGGTTGCTCGATTCGGACCAGATCGATTTCAGTAAAGCGAACGCTCCGGCGGCATTCGCGGTCGCAACCGATGTTCCGGACAAAGGAGCATAACCGAGTGCATTATTATCCGGCGCCATGATATCGCGGCCCGGAGCGTACAAGTCAAGAGAGGGTCCGAAATTCGTAAAAAGAGAAAGTGTGGTATCGGATTCGATTGATCCGACAGCCACGACATTATCCAACGCTGCCGGATAGTGCGCCGTCGTATCACCATCATTGGCTGTCGCCGCGCAGAGGATTGAACCTTGATTCCAAGCCGCGTTGATCACGTCTTCCCAAGGTCCGCTTGATAAGGGAATTGAAAAGGACATGCTGATCACGTCCACTCCCATCGCGCCTGCATAGATAATCGCCGAGATCGCTGAAGAGGTAACGATGCCGCTGCCGGTTGTCGTCACCGCTCCCGCGCGCACACCGATCAAGCTCGTACTCCAGCATCCGCCGGTAATTCCCAGTTCATTGTTTCCGACGGATCCGGCCACGCCATACATCTGCGTTCCATGTGCGCTGATGCTTAAAGGATTGTTGTCTTGCACACCATCGCAGTCTTCTTCGGGTTCGCAATTCCCTGTAAGATTGATGAAGTCCCACCCCAGAAAATCATCGACATAGCCGTTATCGTCATCATCGACACCGTTGATGTCATCGGGATCGCCGGGATAGTCTGCCGTGTAATCGGCGGTGCCGTCGCCGTCGATATCTTCTCCCGGGTTTGCCCACAGGTTTTGATGAAAATCCTCGAATTGCCAGTTCATTCCCATATCGATGACGGCGATGCTCACATCACGGGATCCTGTTGAGAATTCCCATGCCAGCGGACAATTCATGAATCGTTTATCCCATTGACTCTCCCACAAGGGATCATTGGGTTCGATATCACAGAATGGCATCAGATAATCCGGATTCGCTGATCGCACGAACGGGTGCTGCCGGAAGTCCGCCGCCGCTTGTTCCATACTATAATCCTCAGGGAAAGACAGCACGGTTAGGTGGAAAAGATCGGGAGTTGTCTTGTACTTGGACAGAATCTCGTCCGGACTCACGCGCGCGATACTATGAACCGCATACTGTTCAAGCAGCAGATCCAAAGCGGGATCGTCGAGTGAAAGAGCGTGATCGGTCGTGCGGCGATTTTGGATTTCTCCGATCGCCGGATCGAAGTTTACGAGGAGTCTGCCCGGCACATAATCATAACCTGCGGCAGCGGAACCTGCGGTAGGAATGAGAATCGCGGAAAGAACGAGAGCTGCAGTGAGGGAGGAAGTGAATTGAGACAGGTGGAAATAAAAGCGCTTTGCAGACATACTGGCCTCCATGCCAGAAATCCAATGATAAGTGGGACCCCAATCAAGAGAATTGCTGGAGACTATACTCAGAATACCTGAATAAGCATATTTTAGACCACTTTAACATGCTATAGCACGAATAACGATTCGTATTATGTAAACGTATAAATAAAATACGGATAGATTGAAATTTGTGTTAAGAGTGAGCAAGGGCACAAATTCTACGAGCGCAAATAATGCATATTAATCAACGTAATATTTGCATGAGTCTCAATCATATACGTTTATACATTAATTCACTGATAGACAACCGAATGAAGGCGAGAAACTTGAATTCGGTTGCTACAATGGTTAGATTGCACATTCGATAGATAGACTTCTTACACCATATGGAGAAATCATGCATCGGTTGTTGATTGGAATGATAGTGCTGCTGTGCGCAGGCATGTTTGCATTCGCACAAGACAGCAGTCCGTACAAAGAATTAATCGAAGCCGCGGGTACAGCGGAAAACTATGAAGGACAGGATATTGTCTGTGTTTTCGACTCAACGATGGTTGATGTCGAAGAAAGTGGACTTTCACACAAGCGTGTCCGGACATTGACAAAAGTCCTGACTCCGGCAGGGGTGACGGCTTTGCAGTCGCATCGGCTGGATTACGATCCGGCATCGAATAAAATCGAAATCAGTATTGCGCGGGTCCATCGTAAAGACGGCACCATCGAGGAGATTGATCGGACTATGATTCTGGATCTCCCTCAGCCGCAGCATTCGATCTACTGGGGCGCGCGGATGAAACTCGTACAGGTGCCTCTGCTCGAAGTCGGCGATGCGGTGGAGTTCGAAAGCACGACTGTTGGCTTCATGATTGCTTATCTCGCGTCGGATGGCGAGGAAGAACGCTACATTCCTCCCATGCGCGGCACCTATTATGATGTAATCCTCTTCGGCGGTGATATCTACAGCGCCTCGACTCCTCCGATGAAGGTGAAGTCTTACAAGGTTGCCATGCCGCTGGACAAAGTCGCTCAGTATGAAACCTACAATGGCGAAGTCATGGCCTCTATGACTTTCGAGAATGACAAGCTGCTCTACCATTTCTGGATGGAAGATGTCCCCGCTTATGAAACCGAACCGCGCGCGCCGGATGCCTCCGACGTGGTGCCCAAGGTTGTCTTCACGAATGTCAAGGACTGGGCGGAAAAATCCCGCTGGTTCTACTGGGCGAATGAAGATTCCAGTGTCCTCGGTCATAGCGTCTTTGAATCGAATGACGCGATAGCTGAGGAAGTGAGGCGTATCACCAGCAAAGCCAAAGATGACACCTCGAAAATCTATGCGATTCTGCATTGGGTCGCGCAGAACATCCGCTACAGCGGCATCTCGATGGGCGAAGGCGAAGGCTACACGCTGCATCCCGGACCGATGATCTACAACGACCGCTGCGGCGTCTGCAAGGATATCGCCGGAATGTGCGTCACCATGCTGCGAGAGGCGGGCTTCAAGGAGACGTATCCCGTGATGACGATGGCCGGCGCGCGCGTCGAAAGAATTCCCGCCGATCAGTTCAATCACTGTGTCGTCGCCGTGCGCCGTCCCGATGGTTCCTTCCTCATGGTTGACCCGACTTGGTCTCCTTTCAATATGGAACTCTGGAGCCGCGCCGAAACCGAACAGCACTTCGTGATCGGATCCCCCGAAGGCGAAGATCTGGGGCAAATCGGCACTTTCTCGCCGGAAGAGAATGACTTCACGATGACCTTCAAAACGAGGCTCGACGCCAAAGGCAATCTTACCGGTACGGTTAAGATTCAGGCTAAGTCTTACGGCGATGCCCGTTTGCGCAGACCCTACACTGACGCCGGACAGGATCGCTGGGAAAACATTTGCCGCACGGAAGTCACGAATGCCGATCCCCGCGCCGAATTGACCGCGGTAAAGTTCGGCAATCTCTGGGATCTCTATCATCCCTTCACTGTGGAAATGAGTTTCAAAGTCGACGGCTACGCCCGTGTTATCGGCAATCGCATGGATTATGAACCGTTCTCCACGAAACTAAGTTGGGCGGGCGGCTACCAGTTCAATCATATGACCGGACTGAATGACGAAGAGAGAACGCAGCCCGTTCATTGCTGGAATCCGCGCCGCATCACGATCAAGGAAACATTGTCGCTGCCTTCCGGCTACAGCATTGATGAGTTGCCGAAGAAGCGCGATATCGGTGGCGATGAAGCCTATACCCGCGGCGAATGGACGAAATCGGGAAGCGCCGCCGAGTTCAATCAGATCTGGCGCGTCAACCACCGCACCTTCCCCGCGAAATACTATGACGATTTGAAAGCGAGTATCGACGCCTTCACCAAATACGACGATATTGCGCTCGTGCTTAAGAAAGGAGGCGCCCGATGAAAAGGACCATGACAATCCTCGCGATCCTGCTTCTCGTATCACAGTCTTTCGCCGCCTTCACCGGCCTCCCCGCGGCTGTGGAAAAGGCGCTTCCGGAAATAAACAAATATCCAATCGCCTCCTCGGTTCTGCTGTGGGCGGACGAAACCTATGAGCTGACAGCCGACGGCAAGCAGGTTTATGAATGGCACTCGTTCCGCTACATCCCCGATGAAGCCGGGCGCGATAATTGGGGTGATCCGCACGTTGCTTTCGTGAAGGATAAAGAGACGCTGGAAATTCTGACCAGCCGCGCTTATACCGCCGACGGCAGAACGATTGACTCGACTCCCGAGAACGCCTACAATGAAATTACTCCTGAAGAGCTTCAGCATGCTCCCGAACTGACTCTTTTCCGGCAGATGGTTATTACGCATCTTGGTCTGGAAAACGGCTGCATCGTCGAATTGCATTACCGTAAAACCGGCAACGAACCGCTGCTGCCTTGGCTGGAAGGTCGGGTTGAACTGCGCGAAGAATCTCCCACCGTCAGCCGCGCGCTGCATGTGAAAGTCCCCGCCGGAGTTTCACTGAAGCATGCTCAGCATGCGGGCGCTCCTGAGCCCGAAGTCTCTGGCTCGGCTTATACGTGGTCCGTGAAAAACATGGCTGGTTATCTTCCTGATGATCTGGCCGGTCAGCACGGCTTGCTTCCCTTCGTTGAATTTTCTACTGCTGATAGTTGGCAGGCCGTGAAGGCGGAGATTGCCAAGCGTGTTGCTGATGCATCACAAGGCAATCTTGAACTTCCCGAGTCATTGAAGAAAGATCTGCGAGAAGCTACCAGCCGCTTAGGCAACGCGCCCGCGATCAAAGAATGGATTACGGACCGGTTCGAGCGCTATGAATTCCATCATGGCGACTTTAATGCATTCCTGCGCCCTCTGCGCGATGTTTTCCAAAGCGGTTACGGCAATCATCTTGAATTAGCCGCTCTCGTCTCGCAACTCTTCAAACAGGAAGGTCTCGACAACGGTCTGGTGCTGCAGTTCGCGGGAGAGCCGCGCGTTCCGTCGCTGGCTTCTTTGGAGAATGTCATTATTGATCCCTTCTTCAAAGATCAGGCGGTGATGTTTGATGCGATCGTGTTGTGCGCCGACTTCACGCGACGCGAGCTGATCGGCAGCTCCTTGCTGTCGCTGACGGGCGACGCCGAAGAGCCGGAATACATCGGCGCGTCCGGTAATGAATCATTCGAAGTTTCGATGTTCTTTGATAAGCTGGATGCGGACACGATTTCCGGTCACGGCACCTTCATGGCCTTCGGACGGATTGCGCCTCAGGAATTGACCCGGCGCGAAGGTCCGGTTGAGACAATCGAATCCATCGTTGATCTTGACGGTTTTTCCTGCGAATCGGCGACCTGCCGCATGCTGGCGATGGATCAGGTGATGATCGCCTTCGAGTTCACGATGAAAGCGCCGGAAAAAGTGGACGACTACCGTGTGTTGCCGCTGTCGGCGGTGAATTTCAATCGGCTGGCTCCTGCTTCGCCTTTGAAGCTGACAGAACGCGGCTTCGATCAGGAAATCCTCCCTGCCAAGCTGACCTTGAAGCTGAAAGGAACGATACCCGAAGATTGGAAAGTCTTCAGCTCTCCGGCCAGCTCTTCCAAGAAATCTTCGTGGCAGGACTCCTATCTCATGAAGGATGTGGCTTTCCACGAAGCCGATGGTATCTGGGAATTCACGCGCATGCTGGAATGCCGTGCCTCGAGGATTCCCGCTAACGAATGGCCGAACTATCGCGCTTGGGTGCTCGAGTCAATTGCTCAGCCCTCGAATGCCGTTGTGTTTGAAGTCGAAGAATAGTTAATAAGGCTTGATTGAGTTAAAGCCGGTTCGGATATTCCGAACCGGCTTTTATTTGCAGTACGATGAGCACGCATGTCATCCTGAACCACGCAACAAGCAGATAATTTCATTCTGATTACTGTGTGCGTGGTGATGGATCTCCGCCCCTTGCCGTGCTTCCATGCTCTCTTCTCGCTCGCTTCACAAAGTACTAAGCTACACCCTCCCGTGTGTTGCATTATAGTGCCGCAATAAAAAGCCCGGTCTCACACAAGACCGGGCTTCCTTTGTATCAGTATAAGATCACGTAGCCGACGAGATCGCGCTCTGTCCGTTCTTGCGGGTCTTGTAATAATAGAACAGCATCATCACAATCGAGAACGCGCCGACGGCGCCCAGAATCACCCAGACCATCCACGGATCGTGCTGATTCCAAAGCAGAAGCGTTGCATCTTCCACAGTGCCGCCCTGACCGTTATTCAGCATGCCTGCCATCGTATCCATTACTTTGTCCTGCGGCAGGTCCATTGCTTCTAATTTATTCATTCCATTTCCGATCATCCATTCCCGCGCGAAATTCAGCTTGCTGCCGAGGTTTTCATAGAGATAACCGGAGATCAGGTTGCCGACGCCCCAGCCGATGGCGAACGGAATATTCGAATAGCCCATATAGACGGCTTTCTTATCCGGTGGCGCGGTCAAACCGATATACTCGGAGAATTTCGGACTGCACCACATTTCACCGATCGCGAACACGAAAATCGCGATTGCCACCACGAAGCCTACATTCGTGCAGCCACTGGCCAGGAATCCGACGAGCGAAATCAGCATACCGCCGATCAGCGCGATCATCGGATGGAATTTCCCGGTCAGCCAGGCCATCGGCAGCATCAGCGCGATAATCGCAAAGCTGTCGATATTGATCAGCACTTCCGGTTTGACATAGCCCGAAGCCAGCACCCAGTCGGTGTTGATGCTCGCGAAGAAGGGCGCGATATCATTTGAGAAGACCCACTCATCGATGAAGTTCGGCAGCAGATCCCAAAGCTGCATGAACATGAACCAGAAGCCGCTGAAGATCAGCAGGAAGATCAGGAAGTTTTTGTCCTTCAATGTGGTCATGGTATCGAGGAAAGTCGCGCCGATGGTCTTGCGCTCGCCTTTACGGACATTCTCCGGTTCGCGGTAGAAGAAAATCGTCGGGATGAAATTGAAAGCCGTCACGCCCGCCGCGCAGAAGAACACGAGTCTCCAGTCGGTCTCGCCGCGGATAATAGCAGCGAGCAATGGTGCGAGGAAGCCGCCGACATTGACCATCCAGTAGAAAACACCCCACGCAATCGAACTGTTTTCATCCGTCGAAGCCTTGGCAATGGTTCCCTGAACGGGCGGTTTGAAGATCGCCGTCCCTAATCCGATGAAGCATGCTCCCGCCAGACAGGTCCAAAAACCGGATGCGAAAGCCAGCGTCAGATAGCCGATGATATTGATGGTATAGGCCACGAACAGGCTTTTCTTATAGCCGTATTCATCCGTGAAGCCGCCCGACACCATGGGGATCAGGCACTGCACGAGCGCCCAGATGGAATAGATCAAACCCTTCTGTCCGTAGTCGAGTGCCAGTCCGTTGCTCTCGATGGAGGCCACCATGTACAGCGGAGCGATTGCGCGCACGCCGAAAAACGCGAGTCGTTCGTTTGCTTCCAGCCAATTCACGATCCAGAAGTTCGCTTTAAGTCCGCGAATCTGAGTCATTACCGGTACTTTAGATGCCAATATGTTTCCTTTCTGCGGCTGACGTCTCCCAATACATTACCGGAGTTCAACGCTAAATAATGGAAATTGAAATGAAGAGTAGAGAGCGAGAGAATAAGTCTGTGCCCCACTTCATGCGGAAATCGAGTTTTCTTCATCCCCCTTTTGTCGAAGATAGTGTTTTCTTACTCCATTTACTCGAAGAGAAATGGGGGGGCAGGGGGGGTAGTCTGAGTCGTGTCTAAAATAACATGACTTGCACACTTACGCAACAGGAGTCTGTGAGTAATTAAGATTTGAGACAGAATGCGACTGTTTATATCATCTTTCGGAAGAACAAATATCCTCGGCACTTGCATCAGTTTCCGAGGATAGTGTCACGAATCACCGTATGCCTCTCCGATCATCTCGTCCGTAAATCGGCAATTTCAGAGGCATCTTGCTTCTCCCTTAATTTAGTCGCAGAGCAGAGTCATATTCCTAACTCCCCCCCATTTACTCGAAGAGAAATGGGGGGGCAGGGGGGGTACTCTTCCGCCGAGCCGGGCTAAGCACAGTAATAGTCAAGAGCGTATCCCAAAAATATCATAGGGGGAATTGTGCCTCCGGCTCGCCGAGCCGGGTTAAGCAGCGATTCAGTTTTTATAGTGCCGAGATTGAGATGCTCGCGCAACCCGGCCGGAATCTTATTTGACGGGCTTTATATTTTGCGCCGAGTAGGGTCGCTGACCCTGCCGAAATCCAATCCTATTTCAGCAGCATCCCTTTCCGCACAAACTGCATCTCTCCCACCTCCAGCACGAACATATACAGCCCACTCGCGCAGGAGCGGCATTCCCATTGCACCGCATGCCGCCCCGCCGCCAGCGACGAATTGATTATTTCATCCACCAATCGCCCCTGAAGATCGTACACCTTAAGTGAAATATCGCTGGTAACCGGCAGACCGAATTCCAGCGTTGTCGCAGGATTGAACGGATTCGGATAGTTCTGTTTCAGATAATACTCGCTCGGAATCAATGTTAGCTTGTCGACCGTACCGCTGACGACCTCCGCCGTTAACGGAATTCGCACCGCTTCACCCCTATCGTGATGAATGATCAGTGTATCCAGAAATTCACCCGATGAATCTATCGCTGAAACGAAACTGATGACAACCGAATCCATTCCGTATGCGGCGATCGAATCCTGTGGAAACAGGCTGATTTCAAATGGACTGCCAGCCGCCAACTCCGCATCAATTCCAGTGATATAAGTATTCCCGGAGCTCATGAGTA
>JAHIZR010000050.1 GCA_018814465.1 bacterium
CTGTTGCGGGTCAATTGATTGCGAATGACGGTCCACTCCCGTTCCATGACCATGCGCATGCGCTGGCGAATATCTTCCGCCGTGATATCTTCTTTATTTCGGTAGGAGGCACCATAAAATGCGCGCTGCCGCAGGCCGGAGAAATGCAGCACAGCTTCGCGCATGGTTTTAGAGGGAATCGTGCCGGTAGCCACGCAGACGCCGCCGAGCTCGCGCATGCGCTCAATCAGCGCAACCTTTTTGCCAAGTTTCGCCGCTGAGATGGCCGCGCGCTGTCCGGCGGGGCCGCTGCCGATGACGATGAGATCGAAGTGGGATGGTTCCAAGAGACTGCCTCTTGTTGTTTCGGGATTCCGGATAACTCGCTTCCGAGGACTACAGCGAGTTTCCGGAATGACAACTGATTAATACGGGATTAGTATCGTGATGTTTCCATTTCGCAACTTGCCTGCCATTGCAGTTTGCATTTTACAGCGCAAAGCCGGTTTGTGAGGCGTCACTCTCTCTATGAGAAACAGGGGCTTAGGCGGATGTTGGAAATGGCCTTCGAATTGCTCTTCTTATAAAACGGATAAGTATGGAGTCGAATGATGCTGAATCAGAAAGGTACAACAATACTTGAACTAATGCTCGTGGTTGTGATCATCGGAATCCTTTCGATGGTTTCGATGACCGAGTATTTCAAGGTGCATGATCGCGCTTACGTCGGCGCGGCAATCAATGATCTTCAGATTTTCAAGACGGCTATATCCATGCACGACGCGGAATGGGGAATCTTCCCGCCGAACGAAGCCAATTCCATGATCGCGCTGGTAAATCAGTTGCGCAATCCCGATGGACTACCTTATATGGATCCGCCTTCCGGCGATAACTGGAGATCCTTCACCTACGATCCGCCCGCGGCGGGTGATCTAATGGGAGACTATAGTCTCACAGTGGTTTGCAATGATCATTCGAGTACCCAGATCACGATGCACTGGAATTCCGCTATGGAGATTATCAAACTCGGTGATTAGCCGGCACGGTCCGGTATTTGTATAATTATTCAGCAGTCGATTGCTCGCACGGTCGGCTGTTTTTTGTTGCTCCCTTCGTTCTTTCAAGCGTGAGAGATCAAAAGCGGGATCGCACTGCCGTGCACGGCTACGGCTTCAGACTGAGCGTTTCACGGGTCAGCGCAACGGGTGTGTTGCTGCGCACGTGGTAGAGAATCACCTCTTTAATCCTCATTCCGGTTATTTGTTCCAAGGCTCCGGCATAGACTCGTGCCTGTGGCTGATATTTTTCCAGCAGTTCCTCCGGCGTTCCGTGATCGGTTTTGTAGTCGAGGATAACGGACTGACCGTTCTCAACCCAGACCAGATCCATCTTGCCTTCATAGAGAACATCATCGAGGATGACGGAGAAGGGCAGCTCGCGAAATATCCGCTCTGCATTCATGAAGTACTGTCGAAAGTGCGGGGAGGTCAGCATGTCATGAATCAGTTTTTCGGCTTGCTCGGCATCCGCGCCGGAAAGTCCGTATTTCGCGCTGATATCCTGTACCAGCGTTTTCAATTCGAGCGGTTTCGGTTCGTCAATGAGCTCAAGAACTTCGTGGACGAGGCTTCCGAAGCGCGCGCCGTGTG
The DNA here is from genome assembly GCA_018814465.1 of bacterium. Lineage (GTDB taxonomy): Bacteria > Electryoneota > RPQS01 > RPQS01 > RPQS01 > JAHIZR01. Next base: position 1,629 of record JAHIZR010000050.1, read on the forward strand.
AATTGCCGTTACTGTTCGGAGCGGCAGGCGGGAGTTTTGTTTTCTGTTGACTGGCGGTTCCAAATAGGTGCGCGCGGTCGAGCCGTCGCAGCGCCTTCGCATGCCGTTCCTGCCAGCCTGCAAGTTTGTTTCTGGCCTTTTCGACAGCCTGTTCGGAGAAGGGCTGCAGGAGATTCATTTCCAACTGCTCGCGCGGCAGACGAGAAAGATCATAGGAACGGATATCGACAAGTTGCGAGCGGTGATTGGCCGGGAGCGGATGATCGTTCTCCGCCTGCGCATAATGCGGGAGGAGGTAGTTCTGAAGGCCGGCAGGTTTTCGTTTTCTGGTGGACAGCCAGTACAGTGGGATAACGAGTTTATCGCGGGCGCGCGTCATAGCGACATAGAGCAGCCGCAGCTCTTCACGCTGGCGCCGCAAGCCGTTTTGTTCCTTGGCCTGTTCAAAACCGGATGTGCATAACGTTTCCCGCATCGAGAACTCGAAGCGGCCGGAGTTGCGGTCATAGTAGATATGCTGCGTGTCGCGGCCTGTGTGCGCGAGATCATAGAGCAGCACCACGGGATATTCGAGTCCTTTGGCTTTGAAGAAGGTCAGGATGCTGACGCGGTTGGTGGCGGCGTCGCCGAGGTCGGCTTCCCCGATGGTTTTCAGAAACGTTTCTGAATTCAGCAGGCGGACGATCTGCGACAGAGAGCGGCCGCTGTCCTCCAGTGTGCGAATGTAGTCGGACAATTTGCGGAGGGCGTCCAAACGGTAAATTCCCTGCGGCTTCAGCGCGAGCAGTTCCGAATTGTGAGTCGCGGCGAGCGCTTCATCGAGCAGTTCCGACGGCGTCAGACTATACTGTTTGGCGTGCAGCTCACGCAGCAGCAGCAGGCAGTCGCCGAGATGTCCCTGCGCAATAGTATCGGTCAGGTAGTTGAAGCTGCCGCCGCGCGCGCGATGCAGCAGAAGCTCGTCATCACTACAGGCCAAGAGCGACGAACGCAGCGCGCCGACTACATGCACTTCATCGAAAGGATTCAGGAGCGCGCGGAACAGCGTGCGAATCGCCATGATCTCGGCGCGCTCGCTGAAGACGCGGTCGGTGGGCAGGCTGAAGGGAATCTCGCGCGCGCGGAACGCCTGTTCGAGCAAATAAGTATTCGACCAGACGCGCGTCAGCACGGCGATATCGCCCCATGCGACTTTGCGCCGCTGCTCTCCGTCGCCGATTAACGCGTCGCTGTCGTAGAGTTTTCTGATATGTTCGGCGAGAGCCGCCGCTTCCTGTTCGGCGGTCTGTTGCGCGGAGCGCTCGCTGCTGTCTCCCTTCGGCGGCGGCATCAGCTCGATGGCTGTTTCCGCATGGTGAGCAAGCCGGTGCGGCACCATCGCGACGTAGTCCGGTTCATAGCAGCCCTCCGGTCCGCCGGTCATCTGCGGCGCGAAGATCTCGTTGATTTCCTCGATCAGCGGCTGCACGGCGCGGAAGGAAACATTGATATGCACGATGCGTCCGGTCTGCGAGAATTTCTCTTTAACCTGCGCATAGAGATCGAGGTCGGCGCGGCGGAAGCGATAGATCGACTGCTTCGGATCACCGACGATGAACAGCTTGCCGGATTTGACCTTCACTTGCATCCAGTCTTGAGCGTGGCGATTCTCCTCCTCGGCCAGATAAAAGATAATTTCCGTCTGCAGCGGATCAGTATCCTGAAACTCGTCAATCAGCAGATAGTCGTAACAGTTTTTGAAGTAGCGGCGCGCGGGTTCGCTCTTTTGCAGCAGATCGCGCGCGACCACGAGTAAGTCTTGAAATCCGGCGCAGCCGCGCTCTCGTTTCAGATTCGCAAATTCACTCGTTGCGCCTTTCAGCCAGTCGATCATCGTCGCGGCGTAATAGCTGAAAAGCGCGGAACGTGTTGCCGCGATCTGTTCCATGACGCGGTTCAGCCAGTCCCGCGCGTCTTGCAGACCGGCGGCGGACGTCCAGTTGTTTTTGTTGCCTAAGCGCGAAGTCTTGATGAGTTTCACGTCCGCTAAGCCGCGCAGCCATGGTTCGAGTTCGTTTGATATGGCCGCCGGCAATTGATTATGCAGAGCGCGAACGGCAAGCAGCAGCTTGTCGTCGCCGGCAAGACACTGTTCCAGTAAGCCTTCACCTTCGCGAAGCAGCGAATTCAGCGACTCGATACTGTCCGACAGAGTTTCCTGATCACTGCTCGTGACTTGCAGCCTGTCGAGCGTGTCGTTGTTCTCGACCAGATCATCGAACAGCTCGCGCAAGGAAAGCCGGTGAGAGTCCGGTGTCAGTGGCAAGTCCAATTCAAACAGGGGACGCAGCGGCACGCACTCAGCGGCGAGCTGCTCCGTCAGCCATGATTCCCAGAACTCATCCTTGAGCGCGGTTTCTCCGGCATCGTCGAGCACAGTGAAATCAGGATCAACCTCGGCTTCGATCGGCAATTGCTGAATCAGGTCGCGGCAGAAACCATGAATCGTATTGACCGGCATTAAGTCAAGCTCGGTGAGGGCGTCACGAAAGCGCGCCGCCTGCTCACTGGCCGGATCGTTTTGAATTTGCTTTTCCAGTTCAGCGCGCAGCCGCTGTTTGAGTTCACCGGCGGCTTTTTCCGTAAAGGTAATCGCGACGATGCGCGTGAGCGAAACTTCCTTGGTTAGAATCAGATTCAGAATGCGTGAAATCAGCAGCGTTGTTTTGCCGGTTCCCGCCGCGGCCTCGACGAGCAGCGATTCATCGAGACTCGTTTCAATCAGCTTGCGCGCATCCGCATCTTGCAGCGATTGCTTATCGCTCATGCTTCCCCCTCGCGGATTCGCCGATAAGCAGCCGTCTGTTCCCGCGCATTCGACCATTTTCGCGTGAAGCGATCCTGACCGCAGGCGGCTTTCACGGAGCAGTTGCGGCAGGCGTTGTCTTCCGGGTAAGCCCAGCACTCGCCGCCGCGCATGCCGTCATTGAGCACGCGCAGCACAGCGGTTAATTCATCCTGCGTGGCGGCAGCGGCTTCATCGGTTAGTTCGACTCTTTGCCCGCTTGCTTCCTTCATGAAATAGTAGGCGGCACCGCTCACTGGAGTATGCAGTAGCGATTCCACGGCATGTTTGTAGAGATGAAGCTGAATCGCGCGCCTTTGCAGCAGATTGTCGGACTTCAAACCGTTGTAATTGCCGCCGGATTTATAGTCGAGGATTTTGCGGCAGCCATCGGGATGCTTGTCGATGCGGTCAATCACACCGTGCAGATAAATTTCTTGATGAGCATCAAGCATGAATTTTACCTGTCGCTCCGGCTGTCCGAATTTCCACTCGAAGCGTTCCGGCAGGAAGTTTTCGCGATGGGTGACATCATCAATAAAAAAGCGTTCGAGCAGTTCGAGAATCTTCGCCTGCTCTCGCATCCAGATCACATAGAGTTCGGCCGGCTGTTTGTCCGCGAACTCGCGGAATTTGTTAACAGAGAACTCGCGCAGGCGCGGCCAGTCGTCCGCAGTCAGCGATGCAATGCGCTCCGCTTTCTTTTCACCGCGGTAAAATTCTTCAAGGATTTCGTGAATTAGACTTCCGCGCACAAGCGGATCGTGTTCGCTCAGGATGTCCGGCTCCTCGATCGTTTCCAAGTCCAGTACGCGCGACGCGAACCAGCGGAAAGGACAAGTCCAGTAGGTTTCAAGCTGGGACGCGCTGAGCAAGGCCGTAGTCTGCCGAATCCATGCTTGCACTTCATCTTGTTTTGCAGACGACAGAGCGCCTTCATATTCGGTGAAGCGCGGCTCATGAAAACGCGCGTGTTCGGCGGCGAGGATGCGGCTGAAGTCTGTGGATTCCTGTAAATACGCAAGC
>JAHIZR010000005.1 GCA_018814465.1 bacterium
GCGGGTTAAAAACGGTCAGCTTGATCGCGCCCGCTTCGGCGAGATCAAAGCTGATGTTGGTCTCGGGATTGAAGGGATTCGGGTAGTTCTGATGCAGAGCGTATTCAGTGACGGAGGCCGCATCGAAGTTCGGCGTGGCGGATGCTTCGGCAATCGTGCTCATAGCACCGTCGAAATCGACGGCGATCAGCTCGTAGCTGTAGGTCTGGCCATTGGTCAGGTTCGCTTCCGTCCAGGTATAGGTGCTTCCGGTTGCGCGGTTGTCGGCCGTAACACGTCCGACAGTCGTTCCATCGCGCACGATGTCAAAGCGGTCGCTGTTGGTTTCGGAAGCGGTTGTCCAGTTCAGAGTCACGGAAGCATCGCCGGAGATTGCTTCAAAGCCGGTCAGCTCGACAGGCAGGGGTCGGTCGGCGACGATATCCAATTCTATATCGACACATTCATCATCGAAACCGTATTGCGAAGTAACAATATAGTACGTACCCGCAGGAAGAGTAAAGTTTTCAATCAATTCACCGTCGTCATAAGGATATCCTTGATCACTTGAAAGAACACAAGGAGTAAACTCATCTATGCCTGCGCAATTTTCATAAATTGCGACTTGGGTATCTCCATCACCGACAATGGTCACCTCAAGACTTATGATCGTCGTTTGTTGCTCGAGATTCATTTCGTAGACAACATCGCGGTCGGATGCCCAATAGGGATTAAAAAATCCACCACATTCATAGTTCGCTCCACCCTCATAAATACCTTCTACGATGTTCATAGCGAAGTAGGTGTTCTCAACGTGATTGTAGTGATAATATCCGCCTTCGTAATCACCTGCCGGGATAAGGATCGGATCTTCGCAGTAGTCTCTGGTTCCCGGAGGACAGGGATCGGTAATCGGTAAACACTCAATGGTTATATGATACGGAATGTCCGGCAGGCATCTGCCGTCGTCATCCAATGTCGCGTTTGGATTATAGCGTACCACCTTAATTTTGAAGAATTCATCGCTATCAGTGTCATTTGTTCTCTCGAGATCTTCGGTAGTATATGCACCGCCATAGTTGCACGCGTCATTCCGCCATTTCCACTTGACTCCATTTAGTAGTCCTCCGTCGCATCCGCGAAACCGGATTACCATTGAGTTATGAGCGGGCAAAAAGACTCTGTACCAGTCGTCCGATGTTTCGGATGCCCAGGCATAGATTTCATCAAAGACGCCTGTTCCGGCAACCGGGCAGCCAAGCAGAGTTGGATCCGGGCTGTCGCAGTAATTGTTGTTATCCCAGTCTTCAATCGGGTAATCGTTCGGAGAGCAGGGATAGTCGAGATCTCGCCCGACAGCTTCAGGATTATTGGGTCCTGCTTCATCAGGATACTTGCAATCGGCGGCAATAGCGGAGCCTGCCGCGAGTGCCAGACACATCACAAAAAGAATTAGCTTTTTCATCTTTGACTTCCTCGGTTATTTGAAAATTGGTGAAATATTCTTCCGTAAGTTCCACAGTGCTAATATATATTAAAGACGATTGTCCTCCCACAAAATCCTCGAAATGTATTTAAACTCTCCGGCGTCGCACTGTTTTCACGATGCGTAGTTAATATACTGCGAAGCGCGTCCGTAGAAATAGTAACTATACTTTTATCCCAGCTCGTCTATAGTTACTATAGTCTATTCAGGTTCGAGGAGAGGCATCTGCTGTTTCAAGAAAATTACAGCACCGGGTCAGAAATATAATGCTGATCAAACCTCTGCCCTCGAATGTTGAGTGACAATATAATCCGGGTTGATGTTGGAACAAAGCATCCTGCAACATGAATCTCTCATCGCGGAACATGAAGTATGACTGCATGTTGTTTTAGAGGTGTATATCAGCAGTTGTAATTGTGATTGAAGAATTCGTTTACGTTTACTCCGCGATTAATCTGCATTTATAAAATGAAAGCACAGGAAAGTGGAGTTTTCAACGGAGGTCGGATGTTAGCAGTTAAAAGTTAAAGTTCAAGCCGTAATTAACAATATATAGGATGAACGCCTCCGCCCTCTCGAATTCGAGCTGAAGGTCTTGTCAATCAGAACAGGCGTGTGAACCGTTGCCGCAACCGGGGCATTCGTATAGTTTGGAAGCTGTAGGATGCTTCCCTCGGCTCTTTTATTTTTCGCATGAGAGTATTATCTTAGTCTATCTTCCAAAGAGGCAGCAATGAGCTACATTAAACAGATTGAACCTGAACAAGCCGCCGGCAAGTTGAGGCAGTTGTATGACGAGATTCTGCAGCGGCGCGGCGGAATCGCGAATCTCTATAAGCTGCTCAGTCTCGATACCGATCTGGCGCAGGCGAACCGGGATATGTACTGGGCTTCAATGCTCACGGACAAGGGCTTGAGTGGTCTGGAACGGGAAGTGGTGGCGGTAGCGGTAGCGGTATCTAATGAGTGTGATTACTGCTTACGGCATCATCTGGGGGCATTGCGGGAGGCGGGCGGAAGTGAGGACTTAGTCGAAAGGCTGACGGCGGGCGAGGAACCGGAAGATCAGCCGGAACGCGTCGTGCGGCTGGTGTACTATGCGCGGAAGCTGACTTTGCTGCCGGGAGCAGTTGGGAAACAAGACATCGAGGATTTGCGGGAGGTAGGATTAAAAGACCTTGAAATTATGCAGTCTGCTCAGATTATCGGCTATTACAACTATGCGAACCGGCTGGCCAACGGGCTGGGGGTGGAGATTGAAGCAGAATGCAGTGAATCGGGTATTTAAAATAATGTTAGGAGTTTCGGTTTTTATTTCGTATATTGCTTTCGTTGCAGACGGAAATTGACCGGATGATACCGGTCTTTTTTTGTAGGCATGCGTCGATTGTTTCCGGTTAGGCTTTGTCGTGTCAGATTCGCCGAATACGTCCCTCGTCGATATCCAAACAGTGCAGAGAATCCCCCGTGATCGAGCGAGAGACAGAATGCTCTCAACTATTTATTCCGCCGCAGGCTGCCGTTAAACGGCGCCGAACGGCAAATTTTTTCAGATTGGGACGTATTAGGAGATTCGACAATGTCGAAGAAGCTTTATGTTGGTAACCTTCCGTTCAGTGCAACGGAAGACGAAATCCGCACTCTTTTCAGTGAGTACGGTACCGTTGACACCGTGGAATTGCTGATGGACCGGGACTCCGGCCGTCCCCGCGGTTTTGGTTTTGTGCAGATGAATGAAGCGGATGCATCCCGCGCCATTTCCGGCCTTGACGGCAAGGATATGGGCGGCCGCGCCCTCCGCGTCAACGAAGCTAAGGATCGCGCCGAACGCTCTTCGCGTTCACCCCGCGAATCCCGCGATCGCTGGTAAACAAAGCTGACTATCTCGTTTTGAGATAAACAAACCCGCGTCATTTGGCGCGGGTTTGTTGTTTTATGGAAAGTCTTCTTGGATAATGGAGGATGTGGAGTCGAATTTATGTCAAGAATGAGACTACGTCCGTACATAGCGTCAGGACCAACCGATTCAAAACTGGCATTGACGATATCAAAAGAGCTAATCTTCGGGGCTATGGCAGGAATTTCCAACTGCTGGAGGAGATAAAGGTACAGTCCTGTCCAAAACCAGAAAAGGCTGGAACGAAGAGTAGACTTAGGAGTAAGAAGAAAAGTAAGACCTACAGCAAACAGACATGAAGTCTCTCATGATTTCCTAAGTGTTTTATATTAAGTAACATGCGCGCACCATGAAACTACTTACTAATTTAAAGTAGAAACGGTGATAAATCAACTATAACGGTGAAAACGTCTGAAAATATTCCGGCTTTCTAACTCATATTTGAATTCTTGTTCTTGTCAAGGAGCTTGAACAAGACTGAGATTTTGTCTATTTTAGGTACAACAACAGCTTCATTTCAATTAATCCAATATACAATTCGAAGGACTAACTCAATGAAAAACATTATCGCGAAAGCTTCTTTGATGCTCGCTCCCATAGCTGCGATTGCTCATCCGGGTCATCATGACGGTGCCGAAGCCTCGACAGGCCTCCTGCATTATGCGACCTCTCCATTGCATATGATTCCGCTGACTCTGGCTGTCATCGTCGGCGGCTATCTGATTCGCCGCCGGGTTGTGGCTGCGCGCAACAAGAAAAATTCTTAAACTTATATTAACCGGGTAACAGACTATTATGCTTAAAAAAATTATCTCGACTATTCGCAACAATCATCCCGCGCCAGCGGCGCACGCTCACTGCGATGGTCCCTGCGGGATTTATGATCCGGCTTCCGCTCGTATCGCCGCCGAAGCGGTTTTGTCAATGACCAAGAAACTTATTGCTCTAAAAGAACCGGCAGCAGGCGATAAGCAAGCCTGGCTGGATTATCATAATACTTTCGCTCGCTTTACCGCCATCAAGGAAGAACAGGCCCATATCGCCAAGACGGAGCTGTTAGTGCTGTGGACGGACTATTTCAAGCCGCCGCATCTGGAAGCTCATCCGAATCTGCATGACACTTTCTGGAAAGCCGCCAAGCAGTGCTCCGAGGTCAAGGTCAAGGTAGATATCGAAGCCTGCGAAAAGCTGCTGAAGATGATCGAGGAAATCCACGGCATCTTCTGGGCAACCAAGAACCGCAAAGTTGAATGGTATACCGCCGCATAGCATCGGCGCATTGATTACCATAGGCGATTTGCGCAAAGCCGGCTGGTGCGAGCTGATCAAGCTGGCTTTCGGGCGGCGGCGGCGCTTTCGTGTCGAGGGCAACTCTATGCTGCCGCTCTTGTCGCCAAACGACGAAGTCTTAATAACAGTAAAGAGCAATGTCTCCCTGCAACGGGGAGACATTGTTGTTGCGAAGCATCCCGATGACAAGGACTTCATCCTGATCAAACAAATAGCGTCGATTGCCGAAGACGGTAAGATCGAATTGATCGGTTTGAATCAGGAGGAAAGCACGGACAGCAGGGAGTTCGGGGAAGTTTCCCGCGAGCAGATTATCGGTAAAGTGACTTCGATATTTACGTAATATTCAGATTCCGGGCACCCGGAGACGGGCGCCTCGGCGGAGAAAAATCCGAGTAGCCGGGATTCTTATCCTGATGAAGGAAGGAACGGGCGCCTCGGCGGAGGTAAAAATAATGACTAAGATAAATCAATTGGCATACGGATTCGAGAAGGAACTTTCGGGAGTTGACTTTGAAGAGGCATTAGAGAGGGTGACGGAGGCTTTGCAGGGGAAAGGCTTTGGTGTGCTGACCGAAATCGACGTCAAAGCAACGATGAAGAAGAAGCTGGATAAAGAATATCCGAAGTACAAGATTCTGGGCGCCTGCAATCCGGTGCTGGCCGATCGCGCGCTAACGGCGGACAAATACATCGGCTTAATGCTGCCCTGTAATGTGGTCGTGCGCGAGGTAGCTGGCAGAGTTCTCGTGTCCGTGATGAATCCGCAGATAATGGCTTCCATGTCCGACGATCCGGAATTGCAAAAGATTGCCAGTGAAGCGGAAAAGCTCGTAAAGGAAATGCTGGTCGAGTTATAGGCTCGATATTCATAGACTGCAAACAAAGGGCGAATCCATTAAGATTCGTCTTTTTAATTATTTAGGGAACTTATTAGTAATGGAGCGGTTCACTCCTTAATCGCCGCTATTGGCGCAAGCCGCTTGTCGGCAAGCTAATTACCAACTTATTTAAGAGAGCAAGAAATGATTACTGTACAATTTAACCACCAGGTAAAGAACTTTGAGGAGTGGTTTCCGTTCTTCAAGGAGCATGCGTCGTTCCGTCAGGCGGCGGGATGCCAGGGTGCTGAAGTCTTTACCGATCCGAACGACCGGAACAATGTCACCGTTCTGCTGACTTGGGAAAACGCAGAAACGGCACAAAAATTCGCGGGTTCGAGCGAGTTGAAAGAAGTTATGAAGAAAGCGGGTGTCTTATCCGCACCTAAGGCCACGATTCTTAATAATGAGGGCAAGCTTGCCGGTTGAGCCGAATTCTGAAAGTTATTGGTCATTATGTCATTGTTGCAGCCCTCAATTCGAGGGCTGTTTTTGTATTCAACCGCTTGTTAATACTGAGGACAAAACCTGTTTTCGAGGGTCCCTTTGAGTTGACATTCTCAGAGAATTGAACTATGTTATAAATTGGTGTAAAACGAGAAGATAGACGTCGCCAACATCCTGCTTCGAAGGCTTTTCAGTCTCTTTCCATCCGCATCCATGACTCAGATTAAGATTTGCTGCATCGCATCCATTGACGAGGCGCGGCTGGCGATTCGCTGCGGTGCATCGGCTTTAGGATTTGTGTCGGCCATGCCCAGCGGACCGGGAGTAATATCTGAGGAACAGATTGCGGAGATTATTCCGTTAATCCCGGAAGGGATTGCGACCTTTCTATTAACCAGCAAGACGGATGTCGCGGGGATAGTAAAGCAGTACGAGAAGTGCCGGCCTTCTGTTTTTCAATTATGCGACCGTGTAACGCCGGAGGATCATCGCGAACTGAAAGCCAAGCTGCCTGATGTCAAGCTGGTGCAGGTGATTCATGTGCTGGGAGAAGCATCCATTGATGAGGCGCTTGAGCAGTCGAAGACGATTGACGCATTGTTATTGGATTCGGGAAATCCTAATCTCGCTACGAAATCTTTGGGGGGTACGGGGCGATCTCATAATTGGAATATCAGCAGTGAGATTGTCAGGCAATCATCGGTTCCGGTTTATTTGGCAGGCGGCTTGACTCCTGAGAATGTGGCGGATGCGGTAAAGACGGTTCAACCCTATGGAGTGGATGTTTGCAGCGGTGTGCGGACGGCGGGGAAGTTGGCCTGGGAGAAGCTGGAGCGGTTTGTGGAACAGGTGAGTAACTAAATTCGATCAAAGTATATATCAGCCTTGGGGAGAATACTATGCGATTCGTTTGTTTGTTGCTGTTGGTGTCGGCGCTGATCGCGATGGCGGGAGATGAGGATTGGGCAGTGGTTCCGGATTCACTCGATCCGGCCAAGGCGAAAAAAGCGATTGACGAGATTCGTGAACAATGCTTGATTTTTTACATGGATAGAGGGCGTGCACCCGAAAGTGTCAAAGAGTTGATTGATTCGAAATATGTTGTCGGCATCGACTCGGCCACACTGACGCGCTGGGAATTTCGCCTTGGATTCAGTTATCCGACCAGTATCACGGCGCGGCCTAAGGTTTCTCACACCGGTTCAGGTGAGAAAACGCGGATTGGTTCGACTTGGTGGCGTCAACACACTGTCACCTATGATTTTCTCAACGGACACTGGGGTGGACCGGGTTTTCCGTACTATGGCACGGAAAATTTGACAGAGGAGCAAAAATCAGAATTGGTTATTGATGCTCAAGAAGCGATAGAGAATATCGCCTTATGGACGTCGGTTTTCTTAAGTGACCGAGGCCGCTATCCACATGATATGAAAGAAATGAGGGATAATGGTTATGGTGTGATAACTCCCGCAGTCTATGTGCAATGGGATCTTCAACTCGTCGGCAGCCCGCCCACACAGATCAAGGCCATCTCGTCGCACATCATGCCGGAGGGACAGGGTAAGGTGCTGATCTATGATATCGAAACGGAAAAATTTTCAGGGTATGGTGTAGATGAATAGCATGGTCCGCACCTAAATCGGAAATAAAAATGAAAATCTGGGTCTCGCGTCAATTCATCATGCGGTTAAGGATCGTTTTGCTGGTGCTCAGCGGAGTGTTGTGGCTCTCTGTTGGTTCCGCGCAGGCGAAATCCTACTATCATCCGCTGATCGAACAGACGATTCAGATCGAAGCGGACGGCAGCGCACTGGTGGATGAAATCCGCAGCTACCGTTTCAAGGGTGACTTTTCCTATGCCTACCTGAGATTAGGCACGAAGGGCGAATACGGCACCTACGGGATAGAGTACTTAGGGGTCTGGGACGAGGACAGCGGCGATGAATTAAAGTGGAGCCAGACGCGCGAAGGCAGCGAGGAAGTACTGGTTTGGCACTATAAAGCCTTCAGCACGATCAAGCGTTTTCATTTGCGCTATCGTATCAAGTATGCCGTGCAGTGTTATCGCGACGTGGCGCAGTTTTACTGGAAAGTTATCGAGGAAAAACACGAGCGGATCGACTCGCTGCGCTCAACTTTGCTGCTGCCGGAATCCAGTCTGCCGTTCTTTAATCTGTATGTGCACAGCAAAGCCAAGCCCGGTCATATTCACTTCGCCGAAGACTTGAGCCACGCGGACGTGCAACTCGGCAAAATCCACGACGGCAGCTTTGTCGAGTTCCGCGCGTTCTTCGAGCCGAAGGTGCTGGTCGATCCGAATATCCGTGTCGGCGAGGATCGCGCCTCCCTGCTGGCACATGAAGATAATATTCTGCATCCGGGTTTTCTGGTCTGGGTGCAGGAACATACGGGGATTATTGCGAAAATCGTTCCGTTCGTTGTGATTTTACTGCTCTATCTGTGGCTGTATTTAACCTATGGTACGGAGCCAAAGGTAAAATACGACAAGGAGTATGAACGGGATGCACCGCGTGATTTGCCGCCCGCGGTCGTATCGGCGATTCTGTCGCAGGGCGGAATAAATGAGCGCTCGGTTGCGCACGGTTTTTCGGCGACACTGCTGGAAGCCGGACGGTTGGGCTATCTGACGATGACGATGGAGCCGGGCGAGGATGAGCAGGAAATCGTCTACCGGTTGACCGACAAAGGCGAGCAACTTTTACACGGCAGACCGGTGGAGCGCAAGGCGGGAGAGCGCGAACTGACGACTTTCGAAATTGATGCGCTGAGAACGGTCTTTATCGACGCTGGCTCATTGCACAGCGCGACGCAGAAAGAAATCAAGGATTGGGCGGGAAAAGTCATTGCGGGTAAGAGTAACTTCCTGAATTTCGTGCAGACCTGGGGGCTGGCAATGCGCGGCTGGTTCGAAGATCATTACTTCCCGATTGACGTGAAGGCCAGCGAAGAAGCAAAGGAAGTAATAAAGTTCATTCCGGTGGTGGTATTCGTGGCGCTGTTTCTGTGGCTTCAGTTGTACCACGGAGATGCCTATTTAGTTATTATCGCCTTTGCGGTCATGGCGGCCGGCAGCGTCGGGGCGCGCTTCATTTCCCGGCGCACACCACAAGCCGCACTAGAAGTCAAGCGTTGGGAAGCCTTCAAAAAATTCCTGACGGATTTCTCTGCCATGGAAGACGCACACGCGAATCTGCTGCCGATGTGGGAAAAGTATCTCGTCTGGGCGGCGGCATTGGGCGTAGCGCCGAAATTGAGCATGAATTTGAGTCTGGCTCAGAGTGCCGAGGGTCATGCCGATGCTGCGTTCAACACCGACTGGATCAGCACGTTTTCCGGTCCGCGCGGCATCGCGCACACGTTTTCGCTCGCCGAATTAGTCTCGTTTACGGACAGTTTCTCCGGTTTCACCGATGCGCTGGAAAACACATTTAGCACGGGCGGGGGCGGCAGTTTTTCCGGCGGGGGGGGTGGCGGTGGCTTCGGCGGTGGGGGTGGCGGCGGCGGTGGAGGCGGGGGCGGCGGTTCCAGCGGTGCAGGATAAGCGAGATATGAACTGGATTATTCTGATACTATTGCTTGTGCTGGTGTGGGTGGTCGTGACCTTCAACCGGCTGGTCGTGCTGCGCAACCGGACGCATAACCAGTGGGCGCAAGTGGAAAGCGAGCTGAAGCGGCGTTTTGATTTAATCTCACGGCTGGTCACGGTCATGCAGGGCCATCAGATCTATGAAGCGAACACGCTCACGGCAGTCGTGGAAGAGCGCAGACTTGCGCATGAAGGCGGCGACGTCGGCGAAGTCAATCGCACCGAAAGCACGCTGCGGGAGACGGTCAAGACGATATTCGGTCTGGTCGAAAATTATCCCGTGCTGAAAACCAACCGACTCGCGCTGAACCTGCAAAAGGAGCTCATTGATACCGAAGACCGCATCCGCTTCGCGCGGCAGTTCTATAACGATACCGTGATGAAATACAATAACTGGCGGCAGATGTTTCCGGCGTCGCTGGTTGCGGAGCGAATGGGATTCAAGGAGGGGGTTTATTTTGATGCGGAGGGGCAGTAACTTGAAGTGCCCAAATGGAATATCAAAATGAAGAGTCTGATACCCGTCGAACGTATTGAAAACAAAATACTTCTGATTCGTGGTCAGAAAGTCATGCTGGATAGAGACTTAGCGGAGTTGTATGGTGTTGAAACAAAACAACTTAGCAGGCAGGTCTCACGTAACATAGATCGATTTCCGGATGATTTCATGTTCAATCTGACTCGCGAAGAGTTGGATGACTTGAGGTGCCAATTTGGCACCTCAAGATGGGGTGGCAGCCGCTATCTACCGAGGGTCTTCACGGAGCAGGGTGTGGCGATGCTGTCGAGTGTGCTGCGGAGTCAACGGGCGGTGCAGGTTAATATCATGATCATGCGCGCTTTCGTGAAGATGCGGGAATTGCTCGCCACACACAAAGACCTCACACGCAAACTAAATGATCTGGAAAAGAAGTACGACAAGCAGTTTGCAATCGTCTTTGATGCCATCCGACAATTGATGGCACCACCCGATCCACCGAAGAAAAAAGATAAGATGGGGTTTCGGTGATATCGCAGGGATACAGTTTTTTATTTCGAAACCACGAGTATGCGAGAACCCTAAATGAGCAAAATACTATTCATCGGCAAGTGGAAGCTAATTGAAGTCGGCGATTGGACAGAAGACGAACTTGAAGAATTCGATCCCGCAATTATTGAATTCAAGAAGAATCGGAGTGGTCATCTTTCTTTTCTCGCCTTGAATGCGGAGATCGATTGGGATACCGACGAACCTGAAGACTACGGACGGATAGACTTCATCTGGATTGGCTTTGATGATGGTACTGAGGTATTCGGACGCGGGTGGGCGGTGTGCGATGGCGAGGAACTGAACGGCGAGATCATCTTCTTTAAGGGAGATCGCTATCGTATTTTGGCACAAGAAATGAAGCCGTAGCAGGCTTATCCGGCAACTTAGACAGTGGGATCGCCTTTATAAAAAGTATATCCGGCATTGGAAACCAAAAACAGGTACAGGCTTTCTTGAAAAAGAACATTGTTGAATCTTTCTTGGAATACGCGCGTGATAATGGGCAGGAATTTGCCAAGCGCTATCCTGAAATAGTTAACGTCATGAATATGGGTGATGCGGACTGGCCGGACTGGGAATTCAATCTGACGGCGGCGTGTTGCGGTCTTGCAATCTTATTGCTGGAGGATGAGTTCAGCAAGGCTAATATTCTGACTCAGGCCGCGATGCTGGATAAAAATCTCCCCGGTGCCATTCAGCATCTCTTCGATTTTATTCAGAAAAATGCCGCAGAACAAGCCTTGAACCATATCGTCGGTATATGGGTTATTGTGAATCTCGCGCGCGAGCTTCCCGACTACGAGTATATTTACCGGCTGGCCCACGTGATCGGCGGACTGGCCGTGCTGATTGTCGAACAGGAGGGCATTCCAGTCGACAAGATCGAATTCAATTGATCGCAAGCGAAAATGTGAGGATGAATTTCGATGACACGCTCAGCAGTAGATCGCATCAAAGGAAAGTGGCGAATCACGGAAGTGGAAGGCCTTGAATCGCCCGATATCAATCAGGACGAGCTTGCGCATTTCGAATTTCTGGATGATGGAATCGGCGGTTTCTGCTTCGGGGGACTGGATGCCGATGTGGACTACCTTGCCGGCGAACACCAACGCAAACCCGCCGTCGAATTCACTTGGGAGGGAGCGCTCTTCAGCAGGGAATTGTGTGGCCGCGGCCATGCAATCACTGACGGTAAGAATCATATGACGGGACAAATCTGGATACACATGGGAGAGCATCTCTTCTTCAAAGCCACCCGCTGGGGACGCTGGCTCTATGACGAACGCATGAAAAAGCAGAAAAGCGAACAACCGTAGGGATACAATACATTCTGTCTCTATAGCGTGCACTTTTACGTGTCATCCTGAATGCAGGCTTTGCCTCCTCTCGTGTCATCCTGAACGAAGGCTTTGCCTCCTCTCGTGTCATCCTGAATGCAGGCTTTGCGGAATGAAGGATCACAAAAGGTTGCCTTGATTGTCACCCCCCTTTCATTTCCCCTTAACGAAGGAAACAGAAAGAGAGATTCTTCAACCCGCTGAGGAACGAAAAGATCAGCAGGCTTCAGCAACTGTCTTGATTATTTAGTTACGCGACAGTGGATTTTGGATTCCAGGGTTGTTGGTTTTTGAGCATGGTATTCAGGATGACGAGCAGTTTGCGCATGCAGGCGACGAGGGCTGATTTCTTGGCTTTGCCGCGTGCCACGAGTTGCTGATAATGAGCCCGGATGTACGGATTGTACTGCGTGGCGACGAGCGTGGCCATATAGAGCGCGCTGCGGACCGGGGCGCGTCCGCCCCAGGTTGCGCGTTTGCCTTTCCATTTGCCGCTGTCGCGATTGAAGGGTGCTACCCCGACCAGCGCGGCGATTTCGTGGCGCGACAGGCGGCCTAACTCGGGCAGTTCCGCGATTATCGTGGCCGCCGTCGTCGGACCGATGCCGGGAACACTCTGTAGCAGATCAAACTGCGTCTGCCATAAGGGGCTTTGCCGCAGTTTGTCCTGCAACTCGTCATCCAGTTTGGCTAACTGTTTTTCCAGATAGGCGATGTGCTGTTCCAGCGACTTTTTCAGGGGACGAGCCGCCCGTAAGAGTCGATGGCGTTCCGCCCGCAGCATCTGATGCAACTGCCGCCGCCGCGCGACCAGCGCCATCAAGTCGCGGGTCTGTTCGTCCGGCAAGGACCGGACTTCGGGTTTCACCGCCTCCCCGAACCGCGCCAGCACCTGCGCATCAATGCGATCTGTCTTTGCTAAGACGCCGGTGGCTTTCGCGAAGTCGCGCACCTGACGCGGATTGATCACCACGACCGGCAACTTCGCTTCGGCCAGCACAATGACCAACTCCTGCTCCAACTTCCCGGTGCTCTCAACGATGATCCGCGCCGGGGAAAGTTTTACCAACCGCTTGGCCAATGCCGTCATCGCGCGCGGATGATGCTTTACGGACCAAACTTGATCCGCCGTCGTCGCAATATCCAGGTGGTCCTGCGCGACGTCGATGCCAACATAAACTGCTGCTGCTTCCATGAGTGTGTTCCCTTCGGGTGAGACGTCCCAACCTTGTCATGATACGGGCTCGAATAAATCGGCCCAGGCAACTGTTCGGGATCTGATGACACTACGCTCGCGACGACCCAGCTGAGGCACGGGCTCAAACGCCCAAGAATGAGACGGCCTATCGCGAACCGCTTTTCTTCCCGTCCCGCGCGCGGGACGGGAAGAAATGAACTATACTACAACCCTAAGATAACACTTTCTGAAGATACAAGAATGACA
>JAHIZR010000412.1 GCA_018814465.1 bacterium
ATCACAACGGGGGTTGCCTGTCTATTTGTTGAGGAATGCCACCGTCAGGCGAGCACTCGAGTTGGTTCAAGAGGGGAAGGTGGATGCGGCGGAAAGTTCGAGTTTGCGCCGCAGTATCCAAGAAGGGCGGCACCGTCAACAGCCTCTTTCGGAATACATGGAGTCAGAACCTTCCGGGCGTTTTCATCAGGGCAAGGGACAAGGACTGGGCAAAGGACAAGGTCAGGGCAAAGGACAAGGACAAGGTCAAGGTGGCGGTCGATTCAAGCGCTTTCGCTGAAAGCAATCCGAAAAGATCGAAGGCGGGAATTAAGCGATTAGGACGAACGTTTCTATGCGTTGGGTCAAGCAGAAGGTTTTTAATTTGCCGAACCGAAGCGTTTGGGATTCCGGCGGGTTGTGCGTTTTGGGCGGCTGTTACAACACACTCACAGCGTTTAGCCGGGCACGGTGATGTCTTTCATCTATTCCTCTATGATAATTGGGGACACTATAGAAAATCAGAGCTGTCAATGAGATATACATACGGACCAGTGCCGTCACGAAGATTGGGGAAGTCTCTGGGAATAAGCTTGATCCCGTCCAAGACGTGCACTTACTCTTGTGTGTACTGTCAGCTTGGCAGAACGACTCAATTGCGCGCGTATCGGGAATCGTTTTTTCCGAAAGAAGTTGTTTTGGCGGAAATCGCCGAGCAGGTCAAGGTCTCAGACATTGATTACTTGACATTTGTAGGGGATGGGGAGCCGACGCTGTCCAGCGATATCGGCTGGCTGATCGGCCGCTGTAAAAAGGAGTTTGACAAACCGATCGCGGTCATCACCAATGGTTCGTTGTTGTATAGAGATGACGTCAAGGAGGAACTGAGCGAAGCGGATGTTGTGCTGCCCAGCCTTGATTGTGGGAGTGATGAGATCTACCGGAGAATCAACAGGCCGCACGGACGAATCAATTTTGGGGATATGATTTCGGGTTTAATAGACTTTCGTCGCGAATATACGGGAGAACTTTGGCTGGAGGTTATGCTTGTGGCGGGGATCAATGATTCGGTAGAGACGCTGAATGAAATCAGGATGATACTGGATCAAGTCGAGCCTGAGCGAGTATACGTGGCAACTCCGATCAGGCCGCCGGCTGAAAGCTGGGTTCATCCAGTGCTGCCCGAACGGATTCTGCTGGCTCAGAAGATTCTGGGGGAAAGCAAGACTCTCGATTCGAAGGAAACCGGAGGTTTCAGTTTAAATGCCTTTTCGAACACACAGGATGCTTTGATCGAAATCGGTACCCGTCATCCCCTTCGAGTGCAGCAGGCATTGGACATAGAACGCGCTTTCAATGAATCAGGAGTTGTGGAGGGGTTGCTTAATAGCAAGCAGCTATTAAGCGTACACTATGAAGACAGCGAGTATCTGCTTCCTGCACATTTTAGTCGCAAGGTATGAGTAGGAATTGGGCATCGGCTTTTTTTCCGCATCTAAGATGCCCGAAAAGCCAAAAGGAGATAATCATGAAGGAACTCAGTCTTCGCACGCCCGACCTCGAATGGAAAGAGAATCATCAGTATGCAGCCGGCGCAAATGCCAAGGAGCTTCTCACTGATGAGAAACTGGGGCTTTCAGCGATCATACTTCAACTTGAACCCGGGTGGCACATGAGCGAGCACGCCCACATACACACCGAGATTCATTACGTAATCCGAGGCGAGTACAAAAGTCAGGGGAAAACCTACGGAAAAGGAACCTTTCGCGTTATCCCCAAGGAAACGAATCATGGTCCCTTTTCTTCCGAAAAGGGAGCCACAATCCTGGTGCTTTGGATAAACATAGAGCATAGAGATTCCGGATCAAGTGAAACCAATGAATAGGAGGTACTATCATGCCATTAAAAGATGGAACGGGTCCTCCGGATGGCGGACCGCAAACCGGACGCAGACTCGGATGGTGCTCCAGACCTTTCCGTCAGTTCAGCGGAACGAACTCAGGGCGATCGAGCGGCGCACGCATTTTCACGAACGTTATTCTGCCACTGGGAGGCGCTGTCCTGACGGATCTTATGCGTCCTAACAGCACTATACGCAGAATCACAGGAGAATTCACACGACGACTCAATGAACGCAGACAAAGATTGCTTCTGAAGCAAGCAACTCCAGAAAGTCAAAGTAAGCAGCGGGACGAATAGAATTAAGTGATGAACAAAACCAATACTTGCTGCATGAAAAACGAATCACTCGTTCACACACTAAGCAGTCAGTAACAGATACTATTAATAAAGGAGGATTATCATGCCAGGTGGAGATCGAACCGGACCGTTAGGAATGGGTCCAAGAACCGGACGCGCTGCCGGCTTTTGTTCAGGCAATGACCAGCCGGGTTATGCCGGATTAAGAGGCGGTCGTGGTCGAGGGCTGGGATTAGGACGCGGATTAGGGCAAGGTTATGGCCGTCGAGGACGCGGGATGCGTTTCCGGAATCCCTCGTCCCCCCTGCCGGCGAATAGAGCTCTGGAAGGAGAGCAGCCGGCCGGCACAAACTCGGAGATAGAGATTCAGGAGCTGCAGCGTCAATCGAAGGCTCTTCAATCGGAATTGAATTCAATCCAGAAGCGACTCGCGGAACTGGAAAATCAGGGTTCATAGCAAATAACAGAAGGGAATCACTTGTTGAAGATCGCTTTCACGACACAGGGTCAAACACTCGAAGCTGCTCTTGACAGCCGATTCGGACGTGCTCCGAATTTCATCATTTACGATCTGGATAGCAATACATTCAAGGTAATCGACAACCGGGACAACCTGAATGCCGCTCAGGGAGCCGGTGTGCAATCGGCGGAAACGATTGCCAAATCGGGAGCGACAGTACTTGTTACCGGACATTGCGGTCCGAATGCGTATCGAGTACTGCAGTCCGCAGGGATTAAGATATATAACTGTGATGCTCCCACGGTAAAAGCGGCTCTTGAGCTGTACCGTACCGGTAAACTCGCGGAATCATCAGCGGCAGACGTCACAGGACACTGGAAATAAGGGCTGCATGCGAACTTCACCAGATTGTTATCCCTGTTTCGTTCGGCAGGCGCAAAAGGCGGCAAAGATGATATCATCCGATGCCGCTGTTCACGAAAAGATCGTTCGTGATGTCTTAAGCTGGACGAATGAATTAAACGAAGAGGCAACTCCTCCCCTGCTCGCGCAGCTTATTCATCGAAGGTTGCGTGAACTCACTGGAAGTATTGACCCTTATGAACACGCGAAGAGCATCCATAACCAACTGGCACTGCGCCTGCTACCCGAGCTGCGAGGTGAAATCGAGAAGTCATCCGATCCACTGATGACTGCCGTCCGGCTGGCGATTGCGGGTAATATCATCGATCTTGGCGCCGGCAATGATGTCAGTGAATCCGACGTCCGGCAGTCCATTCATCAGGCCTTAACAGAGCCCTTTGCTGATGAACAGGAGGAATTCCGGCAGTCCGTTGAAAGCGCGTCGGACATTCTTTATTTGGCTGACAATGCAGGCGAAATCGCTTTTGACCGGTTGCTAATCGAGCAGCTTTTGCCGAAGAAAATAACATTGGCGGTTCGCGGAGCGCCTATTCTGAACGATGCGACCATTGTTGATGCCCGTGCGGTCGGGCTTCATGAGCTGGTAGAGATAATCGACAATGGTTCCGATGCTCCCGGAACGATTCTCGAGGACTGCAATTCAAGGTTCATAGATCGTTTTCTGGAAGCCGATGTTATCATAGCCAAAGGGCAAGGCAATTACGAGACACTCAGCGATACACCCTATGAAGTCTACTGTCTTTTCAAAGCGAAATGCCCGGTTGTCGCGGCTCATGTCGGGCTGCCGGTGGGGACGCAAGTTCTGATGCGATCGCGGCCGGGATTTTCTCAACTGAAATACGGCCGCAGAGGAGATGCAAAATGATCCTTGCCGTCGCTTCCGGCAAGGGCGGTACCGGAAAGACCACCATAGCAGTCAATCTCGCGAGTATATTTGATTCGGATGTTCAGTTGCTCGATTGTGATGTCGAGGAGCCGAACTGCCATCTTTTTCTGAAGGGACACTCAGGCGAGGAGGAACTCATCTCCATTCCGGTTCCGGAAGTGAACGCCACGCTTTGTGACGGTTGCGGCTAATGCAGTCGATTCTGCGAATATCATGCAATCGCCTGTCCCGGTTCCACAGCACTTGTCTTTCCGAACTTATGTCATGGCTGCGGAGGTTGTACCAGAGTTTGCCCGACGGGGGCTATTCGGGAGGTCGATCATCGGATCGGAGTTGTGGAGTCCATCGATACAGGACAGATTATGCTGACGATGGGGCGGTTGGACATCGGAGTTGCGATGGCTCCGCCGTTGATTCGCGCGGTAAAAGCTCGGATGCAAACCGACATGTCGGTAATCCTCGATGCGCCTCCCGGAACATCGTGCCCGGTGATTGCCACGCTTCAGGGATCGGATGCCGTTCTGCTCGTAACAGAACCGACACCTTTCGGTCTGCATGACCTGAAACTTGCTGTTGAAATGGTGCGCGCGCTTGCTCTTCCCTTCGGAATCGTGATCAATCGCGCGGGAATCGGCGACAGCCGGGTGAACGCCTATTGTCAGCAAGAATCCATCCCGATTCTGACTGAAATTCCGAATGACCGAAGCATTGCCGAAGCTTATTCGAGAGGCGAACTGATTGTCGATGCGGTTCCCGAATGCCGGGTTCTATTCAAAGACTTGATTAATAAAACGAGGCGCATGTTCTTTGCAGAAGCAAGCATATAGCATCGGCGAGTACCGGGATTCCACGAAGATAAAGGAACTGGTTGTAATCAGCGGTAAAGGCGGGACCGGGAAGACCAGTTTGACTGCTTCATTTGCAATGCTTGCGGATCGTCCGGTGCTTGCGGACTGCGACGTTGACGCGGCGGATCTGCACCTCATCCTGTCGCCTCAAGTCAGGGAGCAATCCGATTTTTACAGCGGACACGAAGCGGTCATTCGTGAGCAGGACTGCAGTGGGTGCGGGATATGTCAGGATTACTGTAGATATGATGCGGTGCGGTTAAGTGAAAAGGATGCTCGTAAGCCCATCTATACGATTGATCCGGTTTCTTGTGAAGGCTGCGGAGTGTGCGTGCGCTTCTGTCCAGAGCAGGCGATTGATTTCCCTGAACGTCTTTGCGGAGAATGGATGATTTCGGACACGCGCTGCGGTCCGATGGTGCATGCTCGATTGGGTATCGCCGCTGAGAACTCGGGGAAACTGGTCTCGACCGTGAGACGGGAGGCTCGTCGTATCGCGGAAGAGAAGAATCACTCATTGATCATCGTGGACAGTCCTCCGGGTATCGGATGCCCTGTCATCGCATCAATCACCGGAGCGAACCACGTCTTGATTGTAACCGAGCCGACCGTTTCGGGCGAGCATGACTTAGAGCGGGTACTGGCCTTAACCAAGCATTTTGGAATACCGGCCTCGATTTGTGTCAATAAGTGGGACCTCAATCCGGAGCTGGCTGATCGAATCGAGAACAAGGGCCGCTCCGCGGGGGCAGGAATTGCGGGAAGAGTCCGTTATGACCCTAAAATAACTGAAGCGCAGTTGCGAGAACGCGCTGCCGTGGAGACCGATGCGCCCTGTGCGGATGACATTCAAATAATCTGGGAAAACCTCAGCCTATGAAGACCCTAAAAAACATAGAAACCATCAAGGATAAATACTTATCCGATTTGAATCTGAAGCTATTCAGCCTTGTTCGAAACCATGGATCATTGAACGAGTATAACGGCCATGCGAAGATTACCGGTGAATGCGGTGATACGATGGAATACTGGCTTCTGATTAGGGATGGTAAAATCGAGCATGTTTCCTTTGTTACGGACGGGTGTGGTTATTCACAGGCTTGCGGAAGCATGGCCGCAAGTATGATAGAAGGAGTGGAGGTGCAAGAAGCCGCAACTCTCGAGCAGCAAGAAATACTTGACTTGCTGCCCGGACTGCCGCCCGATCATGAGCATTGCGCTCGCTTGGCAGCGAAAACAATCAAAGCAGCCTGCAGGAGCTACGAAGAATGCCAGAAGGAAGCCGCGAAATGAAGACAAACTTGAGGATAGCCATTCCGTTGTCGGAGGGGAAGCTGTCAAAGCACTTCGGCCATTTAGAATGCGTTGCTCTTGCAGATGTGAATCCTGTCGAAAAACAGGTTGTCCAGCTTGAAGAAGTTCAAGTGCCTCCCCTCCAGCCCGGCAGAATATCGTTTTGGCTGGCGAAGTTGAATACCAATTTGATTATCGCCAGTGATATGGGAACGCGCGCGCAGGAGTTGTTTGCGGAACAGGGAATACAAGTCATTGTCGGCGCTCAGTCGGAATTGCCAGAGCAGTTGGTTTCCGAGTATCTTTCAGGAACTTTAGAGACAGGCTATAATAAATGCAGCCACTAACCAACGCCCTGTTACTGGC
>JAHIZR010000413.1 GCA_018814465.1 bacterium
CAGAACGACATCAAACGGTTGAAGCCGACGATGATTTTGGAATCCGGTGTTTTTCTGCAGGATATCCCCGGACATGTACTCTATGCCCGCCATGTTGATCCTGTAACCTCCGAGATCGGTGATGTCGTGGTCTATGACGAGAAAGACAATGAATTCACGACAACCATCGTCGCCGACAACGGGCACCTCCGCTATGAAGAGGCCTTTGAAGGTTTCAAGTTCACGCTCAACAAAGGTCAGATTTCGCGCGTCTCCAAAAAAGAGCCGGAGAATCACCACCATATAGATTTTCAGCGCGCCATTTTCCGCATCAGTTCGCCGGGGATGTCGCTGAAGCGGACGGAATCCGAATGGCGCGGCGACCGTGAGATGAATGTCGCGCAGCTTTCGGAACGGATTCGCGAGTATCAGCGCATTGATGCCGCGCGCAATATCAAGAACATCAACCGCCTGAAAGTCGAGATTCACAAAAAGTTCTCCATTCCCACCGCCTGCCTCATCTTCGGTTTACTCGGCGGACTGCTCGGACAAATCGTGCGCAAGACCGGGATCGGAGTCTCGGCGGGCTACTCCCTCGCCTTCTTCCTCATCTACTGGATTTTCCTGATTGCCGGCGAAGATTTGGCCGATCGCGGCACACTGGAACCCGCGATGTCAATGTGGGCGCCGAATGTGCTCTTTTTCATCGTGGCTATGATATTGCTTTGGCGGCAGCGCCATCCCGCTGCGGGAATATCCTTTGAAACCGTCAGAAGCTGGTTTGTGTGGAACAAAGGACGTCAGCAATGAATTCGACTCGGTATTCTATCTTTCGCTGCTTGCTTCCGCTGGCGATCTTCGCCGCAGGCGGCGCTGTGTGCGCACAGCCTCTCCCCCGCATCTTTGAAACAAGAACCGTCGAGCTTCCGCCGCGGCTTGAAGCGCTGCTCATAACAGAATATCCGGACTATCATGTTCCCACCGTGCGCGATTTCTATCTGACGCTTTGGAATGGACAGTTTGTGTCCGACCTTGTCGATGATTCGCCCGAGATCCGTCTCATGAGAGAGCGCTATGAAAACGCGCAGCGTGAGATCACCGGCTACCGCAACTATGTATTTGAATCGCCGGCTTCATCGAACAGCTTGTTTTCCGGTCTTCCCTATGTCTGTTGGGGTGATTTCAACGGCGACGGGTTAACGGATATCGCACTCATTCTGCTGCGAAATTCGCGGTCTGACCCTGACAGCGGCTCGACTCAGGATGAACAACTCGTCATCGCCTTCAATAAGACGGAAACGGGTTATGCAGCGTATGAACTGTTCAGCGGCGCTAAGAGCATTCACTGGGGACAGTATCTTGACACGCAAGCTCCGGGGAAGATTCTCACGGTCAAAGGCAAAGGATACGGAATTCCACCGGACGATCCGATGCCGGAGTTTGTCGAGTTGGATCACGATGCGATTATCCTTGGCTTTGAGGGAAAATCATCATCGCTTCTCTATTGGGAAGACAATCAGTATAAGCAAGTCCTGACCAGCGATTAGGCGCGAAATTCTCTATTACAGCCGCATCTTGAACTTTTATAATAATGACTTTAATCCAATACGCATTAGAGCGTGTCCCCAAAATATCATAGGGAGATTTTTTCACCGGCTCGCCGAGCCGGGTTAAGCAGTGAGAGTGTTTCCATAGTGCGCGTGTCCCGAAGCTCGCGCAACCTCACCCGGAATCTTTTCCTTTTTTAAGTCGAGCTCATTCAATGGTTTGAGCCCGTGAACTATTTTTGAGATAAGCTGTAGTGTTGCAGCAACCAAAATAATAATATTTAAAACTTAGCAAAATTCTATATTTCTATCTCAATTCCCTTGATTCTGCATTATTGTACGCGTATATTTAAAGTTAGAGGCACGGCACTTTAATGCGGTCTTCAGGTTAACGGAAAGTTGTAACACTCGCTTACTTTCTCTGCAGGAGGATGAAAGATGAGCATAAAGAGTTTTGGGATTATCGCCTGTATGCTGGCGCTCGCGACAGGCATGGCTTTCGGTCAGGGCGCAGCCTTCTATTTCCAGTGGACGGATGACTATCCTGGCAGTAACTGGTATGAATTGACCTATTGCGATACCCCGCCCGAGTGGGATGTTGTCCTGCAGGACGGAACTCCGGTCCGCATCATGAAAGACACTGACAGTAGCGGGATCGCCGGTGTGTCCTATTCTGTGGCTGATACTGTATGCACGATTGGACACTCCGGTATCAATGGCGAGATCTGGCCGACGAATGAGTTCGTGTTCAATTCCGCCAGCCTTCCCCGTGACTTAGGCAGCTTTCTCTCACAGGTCTTTTATTACGAGGACGGCGTCCCCTACTTCCAGCCCATCTATTTATTAGTCGGGTGCTATGATACTACCGGAGTGGATTATGTCTTTGTGCCGATGTGGGCTTCCTGTGATTTCTGCATCGGTTCCGGTGCGGTTATAGAGATTATTCGGTGTCCGCTTGACGGAACATTTATGCGTCCCTGCTGGACTCGTGTGGACTGCTGTGAGCCGCCGTTAGTGTCTTTTGCATCGTCGATAGCGGCAGTCCCATCAGATCTATCTCTAAGAGTCTTCCCCAATCCCTTCAATCCTTCAACGACGATCTCGTTTACGCTCCCGGATCGCGCGCAAACGACTCTCGAAGTCTATAACCTGCTCGGGCAATCGGTTTACTCGGTTGATATGGGCAGATTGGAGGCCGGACAACATCATCACCTGCTGGATGCCGCATTGTTGCCGACCGGAACATATCTAACACGGCTCAAGGCGGGAGAAATGCAGAAGACGAAAAAATTGCTGCTGGTGAAGTGAGAATAGGGATGAAGGATGGATCGGAAAAGACGAAAGACAAACGGACAAATAAGAAAAGCAAAATGAAGCACGGCAAGGGGGCCGAGATCTTTCCATGCTGACAGAGGAAAGGCACTACCCACCTGTAATCCCGCAAGAAGGAAGACCTTTTAGGGGAAAGCAGAAGAGCAGATTCCGGCCGGGTTGCGCGAGAAAACGATCTCATATATCGTAAAAATGCATCGCTGCTTGACCCCGGTTCGGCGAACCATCTCGCTAATTCCCGATGTTAATTGGGGGATCGCTTAAAGACTCTCTGCTCCGTGTGTTGTGAATCCTAAAAAAAGACCCGCCTGAAAATCAAGCGGGTCGTGCTTATCTAATACAAATAGCGATTAGCGGAACATTGCCTTAATCGAGCCCCACGTCTGTTGGACGGCGGAGAATGTCAGCGTGACTTCCTTGACCTCGCTGTACCGGTAAGTGCCATCGTTATCCAGCATCTTCAGCCGGTAGTAGAACGACCGATCCATGTCCAGGTCCAGCGGACTTGAATCCGTAAACGTGTACTCCGAATAGGATCCCGTGGCATCCACTCTCGTGATCGGCAGGAAATTCTGTCCATCCGGAGAGCGTTCCACGATAAATGCATCCAGATTGGTCTCCGCCCCGCTACTCCATTCCAAGCGGCCATGATCAATCATCGGCAGCGCGCGAAATGACAGCAACTCGACTCCGGCGTAGGCAATCGTTGCAAATACTAAGACTATGGGAATCAGAAGTTTACTTAACATAATGGTTCTCCGACATTCTTGTCGTGAGACTAATAATAACGATTTACTATATAACATTCAAGGCACTCAAGCAACTTAACTTAAATCTTGAACTCCATTATATCTATGATAATATTGAGTATGCGGTCATTCAATTTCTGAACTATTCGCGAATCCTAAGAAATGGAGGTTAAGGCAAAACGACCCGGGCGCAAGACCCGGGCCGTTTACCTTGATTAACCAATCGGAAAACCTATTTCAGCAGCAGCATTTTGTGGGACTGCGTGAATCCATCGGCTTCCAGTCTGTAGATATAAACACCACTGCTCAAGCCGTGGCTGTCAAAGGTCACCGTATGTATACCGGCATTCACTGTTCCATCCACCAATGTTGCCACTTCTTGTCCCATGACATTGAAAACCTTTAAAGTCATGTGCTCGGAACGCGGCACCGCATATTGAATTTCAGTTGTCGGATTGAACGGATTCGGATAGTTCTGCGATAGACTCCAGCTTGCCGGAATCTCAACCGCGCCGTTATCGCCCACAGCTTCCGTCGTGGAGATCAATGCATGAATCTGATAGAAAGCGGTCGCGACCGTAGGCGCACCGGTTCCGTTCCAGGTATAGTGATGAACATCATCCCAGTCTTCCTCCGCATTGCCGAGAATTTGCGGGAAGCGATCCGTTCCGGTTGTAACCACTTCGAGCCACACCCAGAAATCGCCGGTCATGTCACGGGTTTCCGTCAGCGCGGATAGATCCACATCCTTCCAGATATTTGTCCCGGTCTGATTCGCAGCCACTTGAATCTCTTCATTGTAAATCTCAGTTCCCGGTTCGGTTTCGTCGCCGGCATAGACATGGAAGCGAATCGGCTGCGTGCCCGTCTGCACGCTGGTGAAGCTGGCGCGTACCGTATTCAGGTTGTACTCGCCTTCAATTCCGTCAGCCGCGGGGGTGAAGTGAACCAGCGGTCCCTGGCCTGTCGCATAGTTATAGCGGAACACGACATGACGATGGTCATAGCCTAATTCGAAATCTTCGTCCGCATCCTGAACGTTGATCGGATACACTTCGCCATCTTCGGGCAGCGAGCCAATCTGCGGTGGAGCGGCGGAGGTATCATTCGTCTGATCCTGATCGGAGGCTAATGCCGACCAAGCCTTGACTTCATAATCTCCGGGAGTCGGGATTGTCAGTGTGGCAATCCGTGTATCAGTCATGCCGGGGTCGAGCTGCAGGTTCGGGAGGAAACGCTGCTGAGTTGAGCCGGTAACACGATACCATGCGGGAACCTGCGCCTGCGGCTGACCGCCGATATTCTCGTAGTAGGCTTTGATATTGATCGGACGATTAATCATCGTCGGATACTTCACTTGCAGCGTATAGCAGGACAAGTCGTTGGGGAAGCCCGCCTGGAAGTCCAGCGAGAAGCCGTCGAACTTCGGACCGAAGCCCAGATTCGCGTCGGAGTTCGTTTCCAGCGTGAGTCGGAACATGATCGATTCCGGCGGATCCGCTAAGAGCAGGAACTGCGAGAAATCCATAATGTCCGTATAGGAGTCATTGAACAGCGCCCACTCCGGCGGCATATCCGTATAAACATAGTTCGTTCCGCCCGGATCGCAGGTCGGATTCGAGATAGCGCACCACGTCGCACCTTCATCAACACTGACTTCGATTCCCCAATAATCACAGTCAGGGAACTCACCTGTATTGCAGATCACTTCGCCATGAATACTCACATCCGCGATCAGCAAGCCGTTCGTCAATTCCGAAATGTCCATGATTGGAGATTCCAGTGCAGTATTCATATCGGGATTATAGAGGTTCGTGCCTTCGTTATTACAGAGCACGACGTGGGAACCATTGGGCGAGGTTGCATCGGTGCCGATTCTCCACAGATTTCCGCCGACAGGGCGCATCGTACCGCCGACGAATCCTTCCGCTGCTTCCGCATCATGAGTTAAGACCGTATCCGTGCCGGAATAAACGCGAATATTGTCAACCATCCAGCCGAACATACCCTGGTTGTTCGGAGTAGAATAGGAAGGATCTGATGCGAATGCCCAGCGCAGCATGACTGTTTGATTCGCCCATTGCGACAGATCAGCAGTTACTTGGTGCCACGCCGTGCCGCTGGTCGTATTGCACCATTGCGGGATGTTGGGTCCCTCGCCGTGCTGGAAACCGAAAGCATAGGAACTGGTCACGGTATAGGCCGGAGTCACCGTTTCGATGACGTTCCAAGTCGTGCCGCCATTGGTTGAGATACGGATATTGCAGCCGTCCCAACCGTTATAAGGGGCTTCAGCGCCGGCGGGATCTTCACAACTGTAGCGATGCCAGAAAAGCAGCATGGGAGCAGCGCCCAGATCCACAGACGGGGAATTCAGAGTCATATACCAGTCATCCAGATAACCGCCGTTGTTGCCGACTTCGGGATCGCCCACCCACCATGAGGTTCCGGCGCCGCCGAAGGCATTATAACTGTCGAGGTGCCATGTCGCTCCGGTCGCGGTCAGATCTAACGGAACCCAATCAGCTAAGGTGCCGTCTTCCCAGTCTTCGAAATAAATGATCTCGTCAAGATGATTTGCTACGGCTCTGACCGGTCCATTCGCCGGCGCCCGCAATTGCTGGTCGCCAATCAAGATGTTGCGGTCTTCGGCCTGCGAAATCAAGGTAAGTCCCAGGATCAGCGCAAGTAGAATCACTGTTCCTTGCTTCATTAGGTGTCCTCCAGAACGTTTGAAAATCTCTGTTGCCCGTTTGTCGGACTTCAGAACTCGTCTATGCATATATGAACTAAAAAGTAAGCAAATTCAAAGGGAGAGTCAAGTGATGAACAGGTTCGTTGAATGGAAATAGTTGATTATCTCGCGTATCTATTATATTAATTTTCCAATGATATAGCCAATGACTATGCCGGTCAGGAGCACGACGGTTAAAACACGTGATTTGACAACGGAGCCTGTATGACCTTGTTTGGCCAGGACAATAGAGGCGAAGTAACCCGCTCCATTCAGCAGCCAGATCAAGGGAATTGATAGTGCTTTCACGATTAATGGACCAATCCATGGAATCAGAGCTACCAGTCCCGCCAGTCCGGCGAAGGCGCTGGTGATGATTCCGACCAAGGCAGCCAGAGCCGTCACCAGGCGCGCATCAAGACCCGCGGCGATTCCCAAGATAACCACGATCGCAACTATACCCAGTCCGATCAGGGTTTTACGATACGTTGCCCAGATAACTGCAATGTGAGGAATATACATATCGGCAATGTTGCTTTAACCCATAAGTTAATGCCTGACTCCCTAATAATCAAGTACTTTTCCCATGAAATACCTTCGTTTTGGTGATTATCTTGAAAAAGGTATCTATCGAAATCAATGGGGCTATACTGTTGTATCCTCTCTTGAAATCTATTATATTTAGGTTTATATGGTAAAATATAACCGGAACCCGATCCAACTCCGACCGCCGGTCTACTTTGTATCAGATGCTCATCTGGGAGCCGCGGATATCGAGGAACCCGCTCGTCAGATGGAGCGGCTGTTCGCACTGATTGAGCAAGTTCGCTCCGCAAGCGGTTCTTTGGTACTGGTCGGCGATATTTTTGATTTCTGGTTCGAGTGGAAACACGTCGTTCCCAAGCAATATTTCAGATTACTGCATCGACTTCGCACGCTGGTTGATGACGGGATTCAAGTGCATCTTTTCGCGGGCAACCACGATTTTCGCATTCATGGATTTCTGGAAAAAGAAGTAGGTATCATCACGCATCAGGACGGGGCGGTCTTGCAGATTGCAGAGTCATTGATTTTTGCATTTCACGGGGACGGCATACTGGCCCGAGATCATGGCTACCGTCTGCTGAAGCGAATTCTGCGCAACAGACTCTGTCAGTTTCTTTTTTCGTGGATTCATCCGGATCTCGGCATGCTGCTTGCGCGCGGAACCAGCAGAACCAGCCGCAATACAACCAAGGGAGATCCGCTGGAAGATGATGAATATATAGCATTCGCCCGCTCGAAATTCCGCGAAGGTTTTGACGGCGTGGTGATGGGACATGCCCATCGGCCGATGCAAATCGACGAAGATTCGAAGACCTATATCAATCTGGGAGACTGGATTATTCACTACACCTTCGCAATTCACGATGGACTACGGTTCACCCTTGAGCGATTCAGTGATCATCCCGAATTGCAGCAGGACGCGAGCAGCCCGAGTATCGCCTGATGTCAGAATTTGATTCCCCACCTCCTCCCGAAAAGACAAAATACCATCGTTGGCGTATTTTCATCCTGCCGACGATTATCATTTTGATTCTGATCGTTGTCACCGGGAACCTGATCATCGGCAAGCTGATGGAAGGGGTGCCCTCGATTGAAGAGTTGGAGAATTTCGATCCGCAGCTGACGACGCAAATCCTCGACCGCAACGGGGTACTGATCAAGCAGCTCTATACGCAGCGGCGCAGCTACACTCCGATCTCGGAAATTCCGCCCTGTGTGACGCAGGCTTTTCTGGCAATCGAAGATCATCGTTTCTACGAACACTGGGGATTTCGTCCTTTCGCCCTGATGATGGCCGTAGTAGAGAGCGCGATTCGGTTTGATTTTCATCCGCGCGGAGCTTCCACCATTACTCAGCAGTTGGCGAAGAATCTCTATTTCGGTCCTCAGCGCAAGATTACCCGCAAACTCCGCGAGTTGCTGACCGCCATAGAAATCGAGCGCTACTACTCCAAGGATGAAATTTTGGAGATGTATCTGACGCTGACCTATTTCGGGGGCGGAGCGCACGGCATTTCGGCGGCGGCCAACACTTACTTTTCGAAGCCGGTTTCCGAGCTGACGGTGAATGAAGCAGCGATTCTGGCGGCGATTCCGCGTTCGCCGACGCGCTATAATCCGCTCAATTATCCGCAGAATACGCTGGTGCGCCGCGACGTCGTGTTGGGCAGGATGCTGGATGTCGGGTACATCACAAAGGCGGTCTACGACTCTCTGCGGGCCGAAGGGCTGAATCTGAATCCGTCCGCTGAGCACGGCGCGATTGGAATCGCTCCTTATTTTACGGAGAATGTGCGGCAGGAACTCAACAAGCTGGGACGCAGACTGAATGTCGATCCCTATCGGGACGGGCTGACGGTTCATACGACGCTGGATTCCCGCCTGCAATATTGCGTTGAGCAAGCAATCGCGGCTTCCCTGCCGGAACTGCAGGAACGCGTCAATATCGTGTTCAAGGAAGAATCGCTCGCGGATTACCTGAAAACACATTTTCCGGATTCGTCCTATGCCGCGCGGCGCCGCATGGCAGCCGACAGAGCTTTCGTGGATTCGCTCTCGGAAAAGGTGCTGCCGGTACAGGTGGCCTTTGTCGTGCTTGATCCCTCGAACGGGAATATTCTGGCCATGGCGGGAGGGCGCAGCTTCGAAGAGTCGAAATGGAATCGCGCCACGCAAATGGCAAGACAGCCGGGATCCTGTTTCAAACCGTTTGTCTATGCCACGGTGCTTGACAAAGGCATCCCGATCACGACTCAGGTTTCCAATGAGGAATTAGTTGTTACGCTGCCGAGTGGTGAGATTTGGGATCCGCAGAATTTTTCCGGGGAATTCGGCGGCATGGTGGATCTGCGGGAGGCGATCAGCCGGTCATTGAATGTTGTCAGCGCGCGCCTGATCCGGGAATACACTTCTCCCGAGGAAGTCATCCACACCGCGCGCAAACTCGGCATCACGACCCGGCTTGATCCCTATGATGCGCTGGCGCTTGGCGCGTCCAGTGTGATTCCGCTCGAGATGGCCGCCGCTTATCAGGTCTTTCAAACACTTGGAATCTGGTCGCAGCCGATGTATATTACGTCTATTGACGACCAGTTGGGGCAGACCATCGAGCGCTACGGACCGGAACGCAAAGTCGTCATGTCCGAGGAAACCGCCTTTCTGATGCAAAACCTCCTGCAGTCGGTTACCAGCCCGCCGATCGGAACCGCGCGCGGACTGCGCATGCGTTTCGGCTATAATGGAACAGCCGGCGGCAAGACCGGCACAACGAATAACTATACGGATGCCTGGTTCATCGGTTTTACTCCTAACTTGGTCGCGGCGTGCTGGGTGGGACTTGATGATCCGGCGAAATCACTCGGCAAAGGTCAGGAAGGCTCGCGCGCCGCTCTGCCGATCTGGGCCAGATTCATTATTGCCGCGCAGGACACCATGCAGTACCCCGAGGCTGATTTTCCGGTTCCGCCGGGGATCATCACCGAAGAAATCTGCGTAAAGAGCGACCAGCTTTCCACGATTCATTGTCCGGCCACGCGCACCGAGTATTTTCTGCGCACGCAGGAAATGCCCGGTCCCTGCGAAATGCACTCGGGATTTCGCATGCCGAAAACGAAAAAGACCAAGCTATTCTAATAGAAGATTCTTTCAAGAGATATAAGGAGTCAACATGAAAGCCCTGCAAACGCGCCATCAGCGAGGCGGAGTGACCTTGGTCGTCACTATAGCGGTTGCGGTAATCGTCGCGGCCATACTGGTCGTGCATTTTCTTTCCCGCATGAAGCCGCCGGAAGTGAAAACGTTCCAGGAATTAGTGACGCGAGTGGAAACGCTGAACTCACAGATCTCCGACAGAGAGCAGTCGATTCTCCAGTTGGTCAGCAAGTATAACGAATCTCACCCTGGAGGTGAAATCGACACGACGGGCATGTCTTCGATGGGGATGTCCGATGATCAGGCGGAACTGCTGGCAGCGCGTGTCGCTGAAGAGAAGGATATTTCTTACCGGGGGATGCTGCAGGATATCATTGATTTGAATGCTGAGATCGGACGAATCGGGGATGAGATGGAAGAGATCAGGTCGCGGCTGCGTCCTCCGCACGCCGTGCAGGAAGGAGACAGCCATATTCGGATATCGCTCGATTTTCTGACGAGCGAAATCGGCTTGAGTGAGGAGGAAGCGCTGCGGCTGATTGAACGCGAAGCGATGATTCCCGAACTGATGCCCGGTTTTGAAGTCTGGAACTATTACGGCGAGGGAGTTTTCGGAACCTTTGTGACGCAGGGGACAGCTAAAGTCTCGCCCAACGAGTTGCGCCGGGCGACGAAGCGGAGAATCGATGCTGAACGGCAGAATCTGATTCAGGCGCGCAATCAGAAGCAGCAGGAAGTTGATGAACTCGAAGCCCGTAAGACGGAGCTTCTGCAGCAGCTTCGCAATCTGGAAGAAGAGCGGCAAGCGATGATGTCCCAGATGACGCAGATGGCGGAGTCCAATGACAGTCTTGCCGCGGAGCTGAATTCACTGCACTACTTTGCCGACACCTTCCGCAATCTGGAGCAAAGGGGGGCGATACGCAAGCCGGCGCTGGGCAAATGGCAAACGGGCGACATTCAGGCGGTTACACTGCACAGCGCAGTTGATTTGAGATTGGAAGATCGTTTTGTGGTTACGGCGTCGTCGGTCGGTTTGGAAAAAATCTCCAAGGTGCTGGTGTTTCCACGCTATTTCAAGGACAACAGCGATTATCGTGTCGAAATCAGCGATGATAAAACGAGCGCGACAGTTATTCTGCAGCGCCCGGAGAAATTCAGTTTGGCACAGTTGATCGTCGCGCTTAATTAGCGGAGGCAGAATGAAAGGTTAATACTCCTCGATTCAGCAGTAATGAAGAAGCCCGTTGATAGCGGGCTTCTTTGCAAGAGAGAATCATTGTGGCTTTGTCAGTCGTCTTCATGGAGGACCCAGATTCGCAAGGGGTAGGCAATTCCGAGGGCGACCACGATGCCGAGCAAATATCCGGCGGCGACATCGAGTGGGTAGTGGTGGCCAAGATAAACGCGGCTGTAACCGACACCGATGGCGATCACAATAAAGAGTGGGCTGGCTTGCGGATAGAAATAGCTCCAGAAAACAGCCTGTCCGGCGATATTGGCGGCATGATTCGACGGGAACCCGTAGGAGGATTTGTATTCTGTCAATCCAAAGCGGTCCGTGTGAATCCACTTATCGTTGTCGACATCGTAGTAGTTGCAGCTGGGGACGACGTTACAAGGGCGAACTCTCTGCACGGCCGGTTTAATCAGCGTCGCGGAGATCTGATCGGTTGCCGCTATGACCAGGAAGCAACTCAGCGCGATAAATTTGCCGTTGCGGTCGGTTTTAAAGAACCAGACAACCCAGGCAAGTCCCAACGGTATGGCCCAGAAGCGCATATCGGACAGGTACGGCATAAACAGGTTAAAGAACTCGCTTGAGAAGGAGATGTTAATCAGTTCGAAGACAGAACGGTCCCAAGCGGAAATCCATGATAATTCATGTCCCAAAGTTCATTCTCCCGGTTAATTAGACCGAGTATTTGAGTCGGCAGGCTTAACATCATCTGCCTCGGATGCTTCCAACGAAAGCTTGGTGGGCAGGATCAGCCGGAACGTGCTCCCCCGCCCTTCTTTACTTTCCACCTGCATCTCACCGCCGTGCGAACGCACGATTTCCAAGCTGATGGACAGACCGAGACCGGTTCCGCGCGCGGAGTCTTTTGTTGTGTAGAAGGGGTCGAAGATCCGTTTCTCGACTTCTTCGGTCATACCGATTCCGGTATCTTCGATTTCGACGAATACGGACTGCTGGTCAGGGCTGACGCCGCCGCGGACTTTAATCATATTATTCTGATCGGAAGCAATCCCATTAGCTTCCGCATGCTGGCGATCGATGATGGCATCGCGAGCATTTTGCAGCAGATTAACCAATACCTGTTCAATCTGGTTTTTGGATGCTTTGATGACCGGCAGCGAGTCCGGGATCAGCATTTCGATATCGATATTTTCGAGTCGAATCTGTTCTCCCAGGATCGACATGGCTCCGCGGACGGCATCCGAGAGTTCCAGATCCTCGAAGTTGGTCGAGTCGATGTGAGTGAAGCCGCGCAGATGATTGATCGTGGTGGCCATACGGTCAACGGTTCCGCGGATTTTGCCGAGATTGGAGTGCAGGAGTTCGTCGGTCAGAGTGCCGTTTTTTTGCAGCAGGCGGATCAAATCTGCTGTGATCGAGATGACATTCAGGGGCTGCTTCATTTCGTGCGCGATACCGGCCGCCATTTCGCCTAAGGAAGCGAGCCGGGCGGAATGAAAGAGCTGCCGGTCTTTTTGCTGCAGTTCATTCGAGCGGGTCTTAACAACTTCCTCAAGGTGCGAGGTATAGTTTTGCAGGGTAGCTTCGAGCTGTTTCTGTTCGGTGATTTCAATGCCGATAATCAGTCGGCCGGCTTTACCGGGGCTTTCCCGCAAGCGGCGGGCGCTCCACGAGAAGATGCGGGTGGTGCCGTCACGGGTTGGCAGTTCTTCGACCATTCCGGAGACTTCTTCGCGGCTCTTATAATCGAAAACATCGGCGAGGCGGGAAGATTTATGTTTAGTGAAGCCGAGAAAGACCTTTTCAGCCTCGGATTGACTCATTCCCATGGTGTCTTCGGCAAACTTATTGAAGCGTTCGAGCCGGCCGTCTGAGCTGAAATAAGCAATCAGGACATCGGCGGTATCAAGCAGTCTTTGGGAGAATTCGATTTCTTCGGAAAGGCTTTTGGTTCGTTCTTCGACTTTTTTTTCGAATTCCGTTGTCAGATTTTTAAGTTCGCTTTGCAGAGTTTTCTGTTCTGAGACATCGGAGATCGCGAGCAGGCGTCCGCCGCGGTCGTTTTTTGACTCGATATCAACTTGTTGAATGACAAGCCAGCGATCTTCGATCTGGATTTCGACAGAGGTTCGATGTTCAGTGGACAGGAGGCTGCGGGTTTTCGCGAATTCCGGCACGTTCCAGAGGATACGGCCGATGAGGGATACTCCGATTTTCCCCAGCATTTTTTGAGCGCCGGGAGTCATTTCGTAGACTTTGCCGTTTTCGGCGCACCAGATAAAGCCGACGGGCAGGTTTTCGAGCAGATACTGCCATCTGCTGGCGAAGGTTTGCAGGGAGATGCGGGAGTAGCTACGGTCGAGGATTTGTCCCAGATCAGGGAGGCGGAACGGTTTTTCGAGGAAATCGTCGGCTCCGAAGCGGAGCGCCTGGATGGCGAGTTTTTTTTCGCCGAAGGCGGTCATGAGGATGACCTGAATACCGGGGTCTTTGAGTTTGATTTCGCGGAGGATATCGAGGCCGTCTTTGCCGGGGATACGGATATCGCAGAGAACCGTACGGATGCCGGGATTTGCGGAGAGAATGCGCAGTCCATCGTCCCCGTTCTGGGCGGAATAGGGCGTGATATCGCGTTCTCTACAAAACGCCGCGAGGCCTTCGTGAATGGCCTCGTCGTCGTCAATGATCAGCAGTTCTCGAGAGTTCATAGCGGAGTCAATATAGGGACAAATTCCATCAGATTCAAGCGCAACTGGGCCACTTTCAGCAGTTGGACGGGATCGGGGAAGCGAGTCGGTCCGGCTGCTTGGCCGTGCCCTGCGCGTTCAGTTAGCTCAGAGGAATTTTTTGACCAGGCTGTCAATGGCTTCCAAGGAGAACGGTTTTTCCAGGAATCCGTCGGCGCGCGCCGTTTTGTCGGCAAAGAATCTGCGGAAATGGGCGAATCCGGTAATAAAGACGACCGGCAGATCGGCGTTGATACGTTTCACGGCTCGCAGCAGTTGGAAGCCGTTCATAAGCGGCATATGGATGTCGGTGATGA
This sequence comes from bacterium, assembly GCA_018814465.1. Classification (GTDB taxonomy): domain Bacteria; phylum Electryoneota; class RPQS01; order RPQS01; family RPQS01; genus JAHIZR01. Next base: position 14,282 of record JAHIZR010000413.1, read on the forward strand.
TCATTTCAGGCGCATCGGCGAGCACCATCTCGAGCGCTTTCTGTCCGTTTTCGGCTCCAATCCCTTCGTAGCCTGAAAACTTCAGGAAGTTGATCAGGAGATCACGAATGACCTCATCATCATCGACAACCAGAACTTTTTTCTTGAGTGTTTCCATGGAATCCTCTTGCGATTTGAGGCTATGATAAAATATTTATTTCGATTTAGAGAGGTCGAACATTGTTACTCCTTCGATGGAGTAGTTTTTAACGATGGGATCCGACATAAGTTTCAGTTTATTCATGATCCCTTTAATCTTATGCACCTGTTCCTGGATCGTATCGAGCGCCATGGTGTCGGATTCAGTGATATCGGCGAGTTTCATTTTCAGGAATTGCGAATAGCCGAGAATGACGCCGAGCGGAGTGTTAATATGATCATTGGCCGTCACGGCGGTTTGCGTGATGGCGCGCAGGCGGGCCGATTTAATTTTTTCCGCTTCGAGGGCTTTGACCGGCGTGACATCTCGTTCGACGACGGAGAAGCCGATAAACTCTCCCAGAGAATTCAGCAATGAGGAATAGGTTGCGGCGACGGGGAATTCTTCGCCGCCTTTTCGTCTGCGCATGACTTCGCTTTCTGCGAAGGAACCTCTCTGCGAGAGGATTCTGATCACATCACCGGCGTTGCGTTTGAAGTCCGGGGGATTGAGGAATTTGTCGACATTCCGGCCGATAATTTCTTCGGCGGTATAGCCGTAGGTTTTTTCCGCTCCCTTGTTCCAGATTTTCACAGTCCCGTTCATATCGCAGGAGAAGATCGATTCCTGGCTGTAGTCAATCACCATATCGAGGTAATCGCTGACGGAGCGGAGCTTATCGATTTTTTCCTGGATTTGTTCGTGGACACTGCGGAGATTAAACTGCAGCAATCCTTCGCGGCAGGCTTTCAGCACGGCCATGCCACTGCATGGCTGGAGGATAATGTTATCCGCGCCGGCTTCCATCCAGCGGATATAGTGGGCGGCATCGCCGGGATCGGCAATGATCGCAATCGATAGTTTGCGGTAATCGTTGCGAATTCCCGCGATGGAAATGCCGTCATTTCCATGCAGCAGTCGAGAATCCAGAATAAGGCATTGCACCAGTCCGGTGTCCAGCAGCGGCCAGGACTCATCCATGCTGTGTTTCGAATGCAGGGCGGTTTCCGATTCTTCGAATGCTTTCACCGCGATTTGAAGGAGTTCATCATTTGTCGAGACGAGTAGGGAGTTGCCGCGGCAGTTCATGAGATGCGGTTCGAGCGGATCGGGCTGCAGGATTCCCAGTGCGACTTTCGAGATGCGGATCAGGGTATCCGGTTCAGCCGAGGTATGCAGATAGGCGAAGGCCTGCACATCATGGGCGACCTGTTCGGCAACGACATCGAGATACTCGGCTGTGGTGAGGATCACACGAATCGAATCGGTTCCCTCGGCGATGGGGAGGTTGATAAGACGGCAGAGCTGGAAGCCATCAACGCGGGGCAGATCGACATTAGCCAGTACGAGCCGAGGGGGATGAATGCGAATCTTTTCGATCACGGCGAGACCATCGCAGACGCATTGAACCGGGATTCCCAGAGCCGTTTGCAGCAGGTCTTTCATCTGACTTGACAGATCCAGATTGCCGTCAGCCACGAGGATATAGTCAGAGCGATCGCCGGAAGCCGTCGCTTCGAATTCGTTATGTTGATCCGCTGTATTCAAGTCGATAGATCAGGAGTTTATTTGTAATAGACGATGCTGTTTTTTTATCAAAGGATGAAAACAGCATGAACCGTTTTATTTTTTTCGCTGAATGACAGGCTGTCGGCCAGCGCACGAACGAGCTGCAAACCGGGCGCGCTGCCTCCCGCCGCACTAAATCTGAAATCGCGCGCGGCGATCTGCCAGTTAAAGGGTTTGCCTGAATCACTCACATCCAGAGCGAGAGAAGCATCGTTTTTCGAGCAAATCAGTCCGTATCGCTGGTCGGCTTGCCGCGCGATGCCGTGTGTCTGCGCGTTAATGAGCAGTTCCGCAGCGACAACAGGCAGGCGGCGGTTGGCCAGATCGGAGTTGGCGCCCGCGGCGGCGGCGAAGCTGACGAGTTTCGCGATATCGTCAGCCGTAAACTGCTGGTCGCCCGTCCATGAAAGTTCCAAAGGCGATTCAGTCATTTCGTCGCCGTTTTTTTCATTTCGAATCGCATGCGACAGCAGTTCCGAAAGTTTGACCAATTCACTCAGCTCGGCCAGGCTGTACGGTTTATAGAGGATATTCCAGGCGCCGGCTTCCAAGGATTTTGCGAGCAGCTTATCATCGACCAAGCCGGTCATCATACAGATAACGGCATCGGGAGAGATCTGAGTCAGCGGTTTGAGTAATTCAATACCTGAGCGGCCAGGCATCATCATGTCGAGTAGAATAAGATCCGGTTTTACCTCTTTGCAGAGTTCTTCAGCTTTTTCGGTAACGTTAGATATAGTGACATCGTGTCCGAGTGCTTCCAACGCCATAGCGAGAACGGCGGAAACCTGTTGGTCATCATCAATCATCAGAACACGTGGCATAGGGTATTGCATCCATTCTCCCATGAATAGGGAGGTTGCTTCGATTTTATGTGATATTCCGAGGAGAAAGCGGCAAGATTCGTACCAGGAAAAAATAAGCCTTCTCCTATGGAGAAGGCTTGGATGTGATAGACTTAGGGCCTGAGACGATCTATCGCTTGCTTGGGAAACGGCAAAAATGACCATTTACCAAGCGTATTATTGTGTTTTTTGCTTGTGCTTACCCTGAATACAATTCAAGAATGCCATCGGTAGCCTGACCGAGCACATGGTCAGTGCCATAGAAGCCGGACTTGAGCCGCGTCTGAATCTCTGCGGTACGTTCGGGGGACAATTGTGTTTCCCGGCTGATTTCGCTGTTCTCTGCGATAAGGTTAGTTATTGATAAATTTGATTTTAGAGCAATATCAATACGATCGCCCTGGACTGAAGGGGGAGGAATATTGTTTTCCTTGACGGTGTCCGGACTATGGGCCGGATTTTCACGAGGGTCCAGACCGGCGATCAGATTTCGGGTTGGTTCAATTCTCATAATTGGACTCAGAATAGCTTTAACGTGTTATGTCAATTTACTTAGCAACTACTGTGCCAATAAGTCGTTATAAAACAGGATCGAGCGTCTTTGGTTTGATGTCTTTGTCTTGGAGTTTCCCCTCCTTAGCCAGCCTGTCGAAAAGTTCCTTCCATGAGGCTCGGATGGTTGTGATCGAATCGGCGATTTGTACGAGCTGTTCCGGGTCGCGGTTTGTGTTTGCGAGAGTCAGTTTTGTGGACAGGAGATCATAAGTTTTATCCAGATTGGAAACGAGCTCTCCGCCCTGCTGATGATCGAGGGTATTGCGGAGTTCGGCGATGCAGCTATAGGCGGCATCGACAGCGATTCCTTTTTGTTCCCAGCGTCCGGCGCGCATGTGTTCGGCAGCTTCTCTCGCATAGCGAATCGCTCCGTCACAAAGCAATAAGACCAGTTGCGGGGTACTACAATGAGAATCGTGTTGCTTATAAATCGTGTGACTCGTGGAAGCTTTCATAATGTTTAGAGGACTCCTGCAAGGTAATTGCTTTGATTGCTGAGGCGCGAAAGAGTAGTCTCCAGCGCGGCAAACTGTCTTTTGTATTGGGATTCGATTTCGGTAAGCCTGCGTTCCCAGGATTCGATTTGCCGGTCGAGGTTTTCGTTTTGAGTCTGGAGGTTCTCCTTGGCGGCTTGAATCGTTCCTTCATCGGGGTCGGAGATGCGGGAAGCTTCGGACGCGATCATCTGGGAAGCGCCCTTGCCGATACGGATGGTGGTGTTGACGCTGCCGGGACCGGTTCCGGGCGATGTAAAGCCGAGCACCAGTCCTTCGACGGCAGTCCCTTCCCCGCCATGGATCAGATCACCATCAATCACAGCGGCGACGCCGTTGATCGTGGCCGAGGTCATTTGACCGCTGCCGTCATAGTTAACGACAAGCGAGTATTCACCGCCCTGCGTGCTGTTGTTCGTGCCCGCGAGGAAGATTTTACCGTCTTCCGAAGAGAAGGACTCCGTGAA